>JAUWBY010000032.1 GCA_030609605.1 Candidatus Eiseniibacteriota bacterium | reverse complement strand
GGTTGCGGCCGCCCGGAATGACGAATCTTCCGTCAAGGCGATCATGAAGGGAGTGTAGACAGAAGCGAGGCCGTTCTCCACGCACCTCAGCCCGAGGACATCTCGGAACCGGGAGGTCTTCAGCGTTCAGGTCCGGACCTCGCGAACTCAGTCCGTAGTCGCCACGCCCCCTGCCGGCACGAGCGCGGTGCCCCGGGTCGTGAATCTCACCCGAACCACTTCCGGCTCCCGCACGCGGCTTCTCTGTTGGACTTCGTAGCGGGTCCCCGCTACCAAATAGAGATCCCCACGGCACACGTCGTGGGGATTTTCTTTGGTCGTCACCCCGGATCCAGGACCCGGGGCTCCTGCGTCTGCATTCCACGAACTCCCCGGTATGCCTTGAGCCTCATCACCAAGTGTGTGAGTATGGGACGGTGCAGCTTGCCGACGGATCAGGGCAAGCGGTGGGTGGAAGTCGCCTGCGGCAGAGAAGCACCTCACTCATGAGGATGTGTAATGAGAGTTGTTATCATAGGAGCAGGAGTCGCCGGACAGAGGCTGGCATCCAAGCTATGCGATGAGAAACACGATGTCGTTGTGGTCGACCACCGCGCGAAGCCTCTGGAAGAGATCACCTCTGAACTGGACGTTCAGACTGTCCTTGGGAGCGGCATCAGCCCACGGATTCTGGAAGAAGCCGGCGTGGCGAAAGCCGAGCTTGTCGCGACCGTAACGAGCCGGGATGAGATCAACATACTGGCCGCCGTGTTTGCGCACGCAGCCGGAGCACGGTACACGGTGGCCCGTGTATCGAGTGATGAATTGACCTCCAAGCGACCCATGGAGCATCTCTCTGCTCTTGGGATCGATCTGATCGTCAACGAACACGACGAGTCCGCCCGCGCGGTCTTGTCCGTCCTCGATCTGGGCGGCGCCAAAGAGATCGTCAGCATGGTGGAGGGACGCATCCAGGCAGTGGGAGCGGATGTGCCTTCCGGCAGCCCTCTGCTCGCAGGGCCGCTTAAGGATTTCCCACACCCGGACATCCTCCGCAACGTGCGCCTCATTGCAGTGATGCGCGAGGAGAAGTTGCTGATGCCGCATGGGGACATGACGTTCGAGGCACAGGACACTATCTACTGCGTCGGGCAGCCGGCTAATGTGCGGGCGTTCCTCAGTCTCGTCCGGCCATATCAGGCAGTGATTCACAAAGTCGTTATCGCCGGCGGGGGTAACGTGGGACAGCGGCTTGCCCGTCACCTGGAACGGACGGACAAACAGATCATCCTGATCGAAGAGAACAGCGAGCGCGCCCATGAGTGTTCCGCATCGCTCAAGAAAAGCATGGTAGTCTCCGGTAATGCGCTGGACCGCGCGGTTCTGGATGAGATCAGCATCACGCGCGACACCGCCATCGTGGCCGCGACCGGAAACGACGAGAACAACATCATTGCCTGCCTCCTTGCCCAGAAACTGGGAGCCGGCTTCGGGATTGCGCTCATCTCCAAGCCCGAGTATGTCTCGATCATCAATGAGGCCAAGCTGCTCGATCGGGCCGTCAGTCCGTATCTCGCAACCATGAACGCGATTCTCCGATTCGTCAGAGGTACGAGCATTCGGGCAACAACGCTGCTGCAGAACGTGCCGGGGGAGCTGCTGGAAGTCCACGTGTCCGAAGGCAGCAAGTTGGTGGGTCGGACGCTCAAGGACATGCGCCTCCCGCGGCGGGCCGTAGTGGCCGCCATCGTGCGCGGGGAGATCGCCGCTATCGCAACGGGCGACACTGCGCTCAAGGAGGGCGATCGGCTGATCGTATTCGCGCCACTGGGCGCCGCCTCCAAACTCGAATCGGTATTCCGTCGATGAGACCCCGCCCCGTTCTGCATCTCATCTCTTACACGCTTGCGTTCATTGCCCTTGGCGAGGGCATATGCTGGCTGATCTCTTGGCATTCCGGGGATCCCGCACAGGCTCAGTGGGCTCTGGCGTTGAGCGCAGGGATGGTCCTGGCTATCGCGTTCCTGATGTGGTCGTTGACACACGGCCCAATCAGGTTGTCCAGACGCGATGGGTTCGCCATTGTTACGTTTGGATGGGTGGCAGCAACCGTCGCCGGAGCCTTCCCGTATCTCCTCTCGGGTGTCATCTCGCATCCCGTGTCGGCCCTTTTCGAAACGATGTCCGGGTTCACCACAACCGGGGCCTCTGTGCTGACCAATCTCGAGCTCCTTCCACGCGGGATCCTGTTCTGGCGTGGCATGACGCAGTGGCTCGGAGGCATGGGAGTGCTGGTCCTCTGTGTCGCGATTCTGCCCTTCCTGGGAGTGGGCGGTATGCGCATCTATCGCGCCGAGATCCCGGGTCCTTCCAAGGACCGTTTGACACCGCGTATCGCATCCACTGCCAAGCTTCTCTGGGGTCTCTACGTCCTGTTCAGCCTGGCCGAGACCGCATTGCTCATGACCGGCGGCATGGGCTGGTACGACGCCTGCTTCCACACGTTCTCCACGATGTCCACAGGCGGCTTCTCCACTCGAACCGCGAGTATCGCCGCCTTCAACAGCGCATACATCGAGATCGTGATAATCGTCTTCATGTTCCTTGCGGGCGCCAACTTCGCACTCCACTATCGCGCCCTCAAGGGAAAGCCCCAGTCCTTCTTGCGCGATCCGGAATTCCGGTTCTACACCGCATTGTGGCTCGGCAGTTGCCTGGCCCTCAGCTTCAATGTCTGGGGAGAAGTCTATCAGGGAATCGGTGCAGCCCTGCGGGCGGGTTTCTTCCAGGGTACGTCGATCATGACCACCACCGGCTATGTCACGCAGGACTTCAACGTGTGGCCGAATGCGTCGCGGTTGCTGCTGGTTCTCTTGATGTTCGTCGGAGCGTGCGGCGGCTCAACAGCCGGCGGCATCAAGGTCGTACGCTTTCTTGTGGTCCTGAAGGAGATCGCGCGGGAGCTTGGGCGTGCCATCCACCCGCGCACCATCATAAAGATCAAGCTGGGACGCCAGTCCCTGGAAGAAAGCACTGTCTCGAATATCTCCAGTTTCGTCATTGTCTACGTAGCGATCTTCGCAGTAGCCTCTCTCGCCATGGCGTTCTTCACGCCCGACGTGGTGACAGCCGCGTCGTCGGTTGCGGCCACGCTTGGCAACATCGGTCCGGGGCTGGGGGCTGTTGGTGCTGTTGAGACGTACGCGTCCATTCCCATCACCGGTCAGATCATACTCACGGTGTGCATGCTGCTCGGCCGGCTGGAGCTGTTCACGGTGCTGGTCCTGCTGCATCGCGGTTTCTGGAAGAGGTAGGATCTACCGGACCACGGCGGCGTAGCCTTCCTCGAGTGTTTCCTCCGCCTCGAGGTGTCTCCGGATGTACTGCCCGCAATTGCTTCCAAACCTGTTCTCTTCCTGCTCTCCGATACTCAAGATAACGTCGTACCCGGCGGCGCGGAGCTGCTCGACGAGCACGCTCCCCTCCTCCTGCCCGGGGACAATGCGGGACACGATTCCGTTCCTCACGGCCTCGTGTGTCGGATTGACAGGCGTGATCTTGATCAGGAACGTCTCAGGGTCGAAATGCGTGAGCAGAGCACCCGGGTCGATCGGCGATCCCTCCGCCAGAGCGAAGTTGAGCGTGATCTTCCGGTCTCCCGGGGAGTGGAAGTACTCACCGTAGCGCGCGATCTCCCCGAACGTCCACTTGCTCCCGGGAATCAGTTCATCGCGAAGCTCCTGGTCCGTCGTGTGGATGGAAAACTGAAGCTGGAATCTCCCACCCGCATATAGTCTGTTCTTGATCTCCTTGAGCCTCTCGAAAAACGCGTCACGTCCCGAAGGCGCAACAGTCGAGACGGCCGGCATCAGTCCGGGTGCGTCGTATCGTCGTGGAAGCTCCTCGAGCACGTCCAAGACCGCAGGGTTAAGCGAGGGCTCTCCCACCCTGGCGAACTGCACCTTGAACTTCTTGACAAACACCCGGCGATCCGGGAATTTCCTCTCAATAAGAAAATCGAGCTGCTGGAAGATCTCCAACTCCGACAGCTTGCCTTCGTAGTGTCCCCCCGCATCGCAGAAGGCGCACCTCACGGGACAGCCGAACAGACTCGATATCATGAGCACCCACTTCTCAGCGATGGGCAGCGGCGGCTGCACGGACTCGGCGAACTCGACCAGCCTCCCGGTCTCGGTCTCCGCAAGGTATGCGGTCGCCAGTCCCTCTCTTCCCGCAGAGGTGAGGATCTTCATCGAGTCTCTCCTCCAAGCCTTCTCGCTACTCTCATAGCGGCATGAACACCCTGGCCAACCGCGATCGCCGTCTGACGGAAGATCCCGTTCCTCACGTCACCCGCGAAGATGAGGTCTTCCGGTCCCTCTGATTCACGAGCCTCCGATTCACGGACCCCTCGTCGCAGGCGCTCCGATATGAAGCCATCATCGGGCTCCCTGCCGATCGCGATCACGAGATAGTCGGCATGGATCGGCGGTTCCCCATCGCACGTGAGCCGTTCGCCTTCGCGCGTGGGCCGATCATCATCGGGCGTGAGCCGTTCGCCGCCACACGTGAGCAGAAGTCCGCCGTCCGGATCGACCGCGACATCGGTCAGCCTCGTCTCCTCCCGATACGCGATCCTCGAGGATGAAGACACCCTCTCGTACAGAAGCGGAAGACAGCGAGTTTTCGTCCCCCGATTCAGAATGATGACTTCGTTCCGCGCTGCCAGGTTGAGCGCGTAGTCGAAGGCGGCGTCACCCGCTCCCACGATGGCGATCGTTGCGTCTACCGTATCGCGTAGCGGATGGATCTCGCTGAAAATCTTATCGGCTGCGGCCTCCGGCAAGACAAGGTCATCCATCTCGAGCGCTCGTGTTCCGGACGACACGATCACCGTGTGCGCGCGAATCGAACCCTGCGCGGTCTCAACGATGAACGCCCCACCCTCGTGATCGAGCGCCGTTACCTCACTCTTGATGACCTCCACGTGCGCTACGCTCAGATGCTGCTCAAACAACCGCACGAGATCCGACCCGGAGATGCCCCCCGGAAAACCCGGGTAGTTCTCCACAAGATGAGCGTTTCTGAGGAGCCCCCCGACTTCGTTCTTCTCCAGAAGAACCAGCTCGATCCCGTACCGCGCGAGCTGGATCGCCGCTGCGATCCCGGCGGGGCCTGCACCCACTATCGCCGCATCTCTTGTCGTCACCCGTCCCCCAGAGCACAGGCTGAGATATCGTCTACGAACGCGAGAGTCGCGAAGCCGTGTGACAAATTGAGAAGCGTTGCGAGATGGAAGCTCTCATCGTACGTGGCGGTGCCGTCAACGGGAAAAGTCACCTCAAAACCGCGAACGAAGGCGGAGCGCGCCGTGGTCTCGCAGCAGAGGTGCGTCAT
This sequence comes from Candidatus Eiseniibacteriota bacterium, assembly GCA_030609605.1. Taxonomy (GTDB): domain Bacteria; phylum Joyebacterota; class Joyebacteria; order Joyebacterales; family Joyebacteraceae; genus Joyebacterum. The sequence goes on along the minus strand of JAUWBY010000032.1, from coordinate 9,092 downwards.
CACTCCGGTGATAACCACGCGTTCGATCCCTCGCTCTTTCAGACTGCTCTCGAGATCGGTGTCGTAGAACGCGTCGTACTGGCTCTTCTTGAGAACGACACCCATCGACGTGTCGAGATCGGTCGTGATCTCGCTCAAGGAATCCTCCTCACGAATGAGGTCGTCCCACCACAGCGCCAGGGCTCCACCGTTCTCTAGCGTGTTCAGGTGACGCGTGAAGATCACCGGCAGATGCCGTTGCGAGAACAGAGCGGCTAGCGAACGGATGCCGGGAACGATGTCCACGGCGCTCGGGATGTGCGCGTGTGAGTCCGGATCCAGGAAGTACCTCTGCATGTCGAGAACGATGAGCGCCGTTCGATCGGGCATGAACATGCTGCGGCCGAACTCGACCGACCGCTGCACAAGCTCCGCGGATTTCCGGCGAAACGATTCTCCGTCGAGGTAGATGCCTCTTGTCATGATGCTTCTCTCAAGCTCTGTCGCCGGGCTTCTACCGGCGCCGCCGAAGTCCTGCACGACCCTGCAGGAACGATGCACGAGGATAACACAGGCGATGCCAGCTCTGCTAGGATCTGCCGGCAAGGCGGAGGGAAGGCTCCTCACGATCAGCGAGATCGCGCATTTCGCGCCGAGGCTCTGCTATCTCCTAGCAGAGTAGTAGACTGCCAGCACAGAAGGGTTCAACTGCTGGTCCACCGTCGTGATCGCGTGGCTGCACGCGCCAGCGAGCAACATGATCACACCGTGGTTCTCGCCCTCACTACTCACCCATCGCTGCAGAGATCTTGTGGTAACCCGACCCCGCATGGTAGACTATTGGTGACTGCTCTTCATGTGAAGCGGAGGTTTCGGTCCATGCACCCACCGCACCGAGCTTCAGTTCTTGTGCTCCTGCTCCCCGCACTGCTCGCAGCTGACGCGACGCTGGCGTCTGCCGCCACAATCCACGTCGACCTAGCCGATGGCGGAGACTACCTCACCATCCAGGAAGGCATCGACGCGGCAGCATACGGCGACACTGTCCTCGTGGCCCCGGGAACGTACTACGAGCATCTCTACATGGGAACCGCCGCTGACGGGGTGACTCTGCTGAGCGAGGCTGGGGCTGAGTCAACCACCATCGACAACCAGTCCACCTATTCATATTCCGTCATCTACTGCGAGAACGTCGGGCCAGACACACGGATCGAAGGGTTCACGATCACCGGAGGCAACACCTACGAGTGGGGCGGCGGCATCAGAGCCGACAACGCCGATGTGCGGATAGCCTCGTGCACGATCACGGACTGCCGTGCACCTAACATGCAGGGAGGTGGCATCGGAAGCGACTACTCGTCCATTGAGGTGAGCGGCTGCTGGATCGAGGGCAACCGCGGTGGTGACGGGGGCGGGATCGGCGTGTGGCGTGGTGAGGCAATCATCAAGGAGAACATGATCATCGGGAATGTGGCCGCCTCCTTTACCGCCAACCAGTCAGGCGGTGGCATCTATATCTACTGCAATCATGCCGAGATCACCGACAACATCATCGAGGGAAACTCCGCCCTCCAAGGGGGGGGCATTCAGGACTGGTGGAGCGACGACATGTCCATCACTGACAACAGAATCGTCGGCAACACGGCTGGGAACCATGGCGGCGGCATCGCCCTTTGTCACAGCGTCTGTCTCGTGACTGGCAACATCATCGCAGACAACCACGCCGGCATGTGGGGCGGTGGTGGTGGTGCATCTGTGCGCGGCGACCAATCAGCGATTCCTGCGCAATTCCTCGACAACGTCTTCTTCGGCAACACCAACGAAGGAAGCGAATGCGCCATCTGGGTTTGGTTCTCAGGTCCCGCTCTCATCTTCCACAGCAACTTCTTCGCGGACGATACGACCTTCGAGGTCTTGGTGCACCGCACGCTTTCAGCCGACACGATCGACTTCACAGGCAACTGGTGGGGAACCGACGACCCGGACGAAATCGCGGCGAAGATCTACGACTGCAACGACGACCCCGCGCTCCTCTGGTGCATCGACTTCTCCGACTGGTGCGCCGACCCCTCCTGCGACGGGCAGGTGACATCAGTCGAAGATCCGCCAGAGGCAGCCCCTGTGAGCTGGGGACAAATCAAGAGCTTGTATAGATAGGCTTCTCACATCCATGAGCGGGCGGCGTTGTTGGTCCGCGCAGTTACTCCTTGCAGCAATCTTGCTTGCTTCTGCCACTGCCCCCCACTTGCCGCACCCCCCATTCCGTGCTAGCATGACTGGAAATCTCCCGATATCGGCAATGTCAGGAACTCAGGCTCCCGCGCCAGGCGGCCGGGCGCAGGAAGACAGACAACCATGCGCATACTTCTGATTCACGCTGACAAGTTCAGCTACCACGTTACCGAGAAGACCTCGGCTGTCTCAAAGCTCGCTGAACTCGACGAGTCCCGGATGAAGGGCGGCTGCGGCGAGTCACTCGTCGCGTTCATGGCCTCCGAGAAGGCCGATGAGAAGGGCATCGATTCGGTCGCCAAACAGGCGGCCGCGACCATCGTCGAGCAGGCAAAGCGGCTCTCGGTTGGTACGGTCATGCTCTACCCCTACGCCCACCTCTCGAGCGATCTCTCATCGCCACGCGTAGCCACGAAGCTACTCACCCGCGTCCGCGAACTCATGGAGGAGACCGGGGAGTTTGAAGTGCTCGAGGCGCCGTTCGGCTTCTACAAGGGCTTCGATATCGTCTGCAAGGGCCACCCGCTCTCCGAGCTGGCGAAGACCATTACTCCGTCGGGCGAGAAGAAGGCGGGCGAAGAAGGGGACCTGCACGTCTCCGAGGCTGTGAAGACCGAAGATGCGATCAAGTCCGACTGGCGCATCTTCACGCCTGATGGCGGCGACATCCCGACCGCAGAGTTCGATATGAAGAGCGCTCCGCATCTGAAAGAGATGTGCGACTACGAGTTCGACGGCTCCCGCGCGGTCACCGAGCCGCCGGCTCATATCGAGCTTATGAAGCGGCTGGAACTCGTCGACTACGAGCCGGCGTCCGACAGCGGCAACATGCGATGGTACCCCCAGGGCCAGCTCATCAAGTGGCTGGCCGAGGAGCAGGTAAGCAGGCTCACGAACGAATACGGCGCGATGCGTGTCGAGACGCCTATCATGTACGACTACGAGCATCCAAATCTGAAAAGCTATCTCAACAGGTTCCCCGCGCGGCAGTATGTTGTCATCTCGGACCAGAAGGAATTCTTCCTGAGGTTCGCGGCGTGCTTCGGGCAGTACATGATGCAGCACGACATGCAGCTCTCGCACCGGATGCTCCCGTGCCGCCTCTACGAGATCAGCCACTACTCGTTCCGCCGCGAGCAGAGCGGCGAGCTGGCGGGTCTCAGGCGCCTGCGCACGTTCACGATGCCGGATCTTCACACGCTCGTGAAGGACAAGGCCTCGGCGCGTGAGGAATTCCTCGCGCAGATGGAGCTGGCGAAGAAGTGTCTGGATGACTTCGGCCTCGAGTACGAGGTCGCCGTCCGGTTCGTGCGGGGCTTCCTCGACGAGGATCCCGAATTCGGGCGCGCAATCGCAAGACAGGCAGGCAAACCGATCCTGATCGAGATCTGGGATGAGCGTTTCTTCTACTTCGTAGCGAAGCTTGAGTTTAACTTCATCGACGCACAGGGAAAGGCGTTCTGCCTCTCGACCGTGCAGATCGATGTCGAGAACACCGAGCGATTCGACATCACCTACGTGGATGAGGACGGGCAGAAGAAGCACCCGATCCTCATGCACACCTCCGTGTCCGGAGCCATCGACCGCGTCCTCTGCGCCATCCTCGAGCAGCAAGCGATGAGGATCCAGAACAAGGAGGTCCCCATGCTGCCGCTCTGGCTTGCTCCTACACAGGTTCGCGTCATCCCAGTGGCCGAGCGGCACAACGATTTCTGCGAGTCACTGCTCCCGAAGATCCCGTATCGCGCCGATTTCGACGACCGCGACATGAGCGTGGGCAAGAAGATCCGCGATGCCGGGCGCAATTGGATTCCGTACGTGCTCGTGGTCGGAGACAACGAAATCGAGAGCGGATCGCTCACCGTGCGGGTCCGCGGTGGCGACCAGGAAACGATGAGCATCGAGCAGCTGAACGCCGCCATCGAGGAGAAGATCGCGGGGTTGCCGTACAAGCCCCTCAACGTAGCTGCTCGACTGTCGGTGCGGCCGATCTTCGTGGGCTAGAAGATTGAGTCGTAGTTGGCGAAGACCCCGAGGCCGAACGAGAGATCCCCTTCGGCCAGAAGAGCGGTGATATCGGCGCCTACGCTTGCGACCGACAGGGCGAACCCACCACCCACCATCACGTTTTCACTCACGCCATCGTATCCGGCGGCCGCGTGCCAGCCGCTCTTCCACTTGTACCCCATGTACGGTATCAGCCTGCTGTCGCCTGTCTCACCCGTGTGGACGGGCATTGACGCGGAACCAATCACCATGTCGCCGCGGACCGCTCCCAGGTATTTCACACCGGCCGTCACCTGGCCCGACTGCAGCTCGAACGAGTAGCTCATATCATTCCGGGGCGCGCACGGAATGTTCATCCAGACCTTGTCGTGCTCCGGAGGATTGGAGAATGTGACGTATTGGTAGTTGACCCCAAGCCCTGCAACACCGGCGAGTATGCCGAGACTGTTGGCGGCCAGATCCTGAACCGACACGCCGAGCGCGTCCATTCCCTTGACCTCGACAACCTCCCAAACGAGCATGATACCCATCGCGGTGCCGGCTGCCTGCCACTTGCCCATTCCGACTTCAGTCCCCCGTTCGTACAGTCCGTGCGTAATCCAGGCGTGCGTTCCCTCCGAAGCGCTCGCGGCAACAGCGTTCTCACCCCACGTTTCCCAAGTCAGGGAACGCGCTGAGGCGGGACTCACAAAGGGAATCAGAAAAAGGGGAACCCAGACAGCGATCGTAGCAAACCGCATGATGTTAACTCCTTGGACTGTCGGTGGTAGAAACGAAAACCTGGATAGATCTGGTTGCCGACCGGCCCCTCCGTTAGTCATGTTCCAGGAGGCTCTCCGATGACTTCGACGAGGGAACCGGCCAGCAATGTCTTCTCAACGCGCTAGCGCTCTATCGCATCAGCACCATCTTTCTTTCTGTGAAGATCCCACCCGCGCTCATGCGCGCGAAGTACGTCCCGGAGGCAGCGTCCCTGTCTCCATCATCTCTGCCGTTCCAGGTCACAAAGCCCGGCCCCGCATCAACATTCTCATCGATGAGCACTCTCACGAGCCGGCCGGACACGTCATAGATTGCGATCCGCGCGTGGCCGCGATCCGCGAGACTGAAGGCGATACCCGTCGTGGGATTGAAGGGATTCGGGTAGTTCTGGTGAAGAGCGGTGACGCTCCCGAACTCAGCGTCGCCGACATCCGATGTCGGCTCACCGAGGCCGATAGTCCCACCGAACGGCACGCAGTTGTGTGCGGTGACGGTCAGCATGGCCTCGCGCGGCTGGTCGAACTCGATCGTGAGAACCGTCCGGCCGGCAGCGTCAGTCTCGCCGGTCACGTAGATCTCGCCATCCTCTGTCATGAGGCAGACGGTGGCGGCACCGACGGGTGAACCGCCGACCGTCACCTCAATCTCGAGATCGCCTCGATCGTTCCCGAGCTGAACCACATCGTCATAGTCAACCGTCAGGAGAGAGGGAGCATCCGTCCAGATTGGAAGCTCCGGATCCCCAAGAAGATTGAGCTCGTACATCACGTAGCGGGTGTAATCGTCGCTCTGCGCGAGCCCGATGAAATTGTGCTTCGCATCCGCGTGAACCAGCCCGGCGTGAACCAGGTCCTTCGTGAAGAGTGACTCGAAGAAGCGCTGGCTGTAGAGATCGGACACGCACTGTCCTGGGTAGCCCGGGCAACCCCAGCCATAGCGGGAGTTGCCGACATACGCGACGCCGCCACCGGCGCCGTTGGTCAGCCAGTGCTCGCCGAACGTGTCGTAATCGATGGCGGCGGACCAGCACCCGACCGAGTACCAAAGACCACCGCGCTCACCGTTACCGAGACCGTCCAGTGTCGCGGAGGTGAGCGCACCGGGGCCAACGCTGGCGGTCGAGATGTTGGCGTGTCCTTCGTGGACGATGATCCCGTATCCATCTTCCAGCGCCTGAACGGCTGACGCGGTGCTCAGGTTGCCGGAGCTCTCATAGAGTTTGGTGATCGGGCCGAACACGTCCGGGACGTAACCGTCGTCGATCATATCGAGCGCAATGCCACCATCGGTGTACGGGTTCGGTGAATCCCAGAGAATCTCGGCGAGAAAGAGCATGTCTGTCTGGAAGTCGGAAGACACTGTGAACGACGCACCCTCGTACACGAGGACCTTGTCGACGAAGATCGCTGCTTCGTCCGTGGTGCTGACGGGCGCCCTGCCGACGAACACGTCGGCATACATGTCCACGCTGTCGCTTCCGATCTCACCCCACCGACCGTCATCGTCGTCGTTCCAGCTTCCATCGAGAGCCGAGTAGTAGAGGTCCGCCGGAATGCCCTGATCGTAAAAGAAGTCGTAAGCCCTGCGCGCCGGGACGATGTTGGTGTCTCCGCCAAGAAGGACCCAGCTCGTTCCGTCTTCAGAGAAGTACTGACGGATGCAGTTCCGGATCTCCTCGGCATCATCTCTTCCATCAAACAGAGGGTTCGCATAGATGGACTCGAGGGTCACTATCTCTGCCTTCACACCCTTGCGCGTCTTCCAGTCGGCAAGCGGCTGGAACGCATCAGTGAACGACTCCGGACATATGATGATGTAGTCGACAGCAGAGGCGTCCCGTGCTGATGATCTACTCGCGTACGAAGCGGTGTCGCCGGGATTCGCGGCGGAGCCGACAACCGCTGCGCCGGCGGCCGAGGAGAGAGAAGCGGCAACCGGCGAGCGGCTGGAGGTAGAGCTCAGGTCAATTGTGATCTCGATGCGTGTATGAAAAAGGAGTTCCCCGGTCGCCGGCACATACTGCAGTGGCGTCACGAGAATGTCGGCCATCCTGTAACCAGCAGAGGAACCGCCCCCGGCCAGGCGTGCTATCTCTCTGGGGTATGGCAGCACAGAGCCATAGGTCTCTGCTTTCGGATGGGGTATCTTGACTGCTTCACCAGAGGAGAACCGCGCTGGCCGGGGAGCAGGTAGAATCACATATGTGCCGGGAAGATAGACCGTCCCGCCGTAGGTGTAGGACAGGTCCTCAGCTCTTGTATCTGGAGGAAGAAGAAGCTGGATGCTGAGGAGGGGAAGCATGGGCACAGCCAGCTCGGTGGTATAGTGGGCTCCCTCAAGGGAGACCAGGTCGTACCCCTCATGCCGCTCGAATGTCAGCTGCGCTGTGTCGAGCAACAGGGTAGCGACCACGGCGTCAGCCGTGGCGGTGACTGCCACCTCATAGCTGGTGGCAGTCAGAGCCGCCGGGTCGAGTCCGGCGTTCGCTTCAAGAGCAGGAAGAGTGAGGAGCAGCACTGAGAGGACGACCTGGAGGACAGAAGTCCTGACTGCGGAGCCAGCACTGACGGTGCCGCCGAGTAGATTTGCACCCACGCTGTTTGCAGCATCCAGCTTCGATCTTCTGATTCTGATGGTGTACAAAGAAAGCCTCCGACCGTTTGCCGGCCGCAGGCTTTGTGATCCCCATCACAACTTAAGAATATCACAGCTTGTTCAACCTGTCAACAATAAGTCCTGGGCTTCCCTCCTCTTTTCCCGATCTGCCCAAGCCATGGGGCTTTTCGACTCCGTGAGGCAAGGTCAAAAACTGATCTGTTGTGTTCATTTCATGAACAATGCCTTGATGTAGCCCCAGGTGCGCTCCTCGACGGGTGTCTCGGTGTACCAGTTGTCGTAGTCTACGATCCCATAGAGACTCGTTTCGTCATCGTGATCGTAGATGCTCGCCTCGATCTCCGTCGCCTCAGCCGTCCCCCACCAGTTCTCTGTGGCGTCGATCGTGACCATCGGTGAACCGCTGTAGCGGAAGAGCCGAACATTGTACCCGGGGTTGTCGTAGAGGTTGCAGTCGTGGATCACGGGCGAGCTCGATCTCGACTCGCAAAGGATTCCCGCGAACGAGCAGTCGGTTATCCATGAGCTCTCGATCGATGGTGACGCTCCCCTGCACCAGATGCCGGTCTGACAGTGCCTCAAGGCGCAGTGCGTGATCGGACTGTCGGAGCCGTCCAGCTTGATGCCGTTCTTCGCGTGCATCACCACACAGTAGTCGAACGACGTTTCCGGCGAGCTGAAGATCCCGATCTCCCTCCATTGTCTCTCGACCGGAAGTCCGGAGGCCGCCTTGAACACGACACTGTCCCCGATCGCGCCCTGAACGACGATAGTCCCTCCGGTTGTGGCGTCGGTCCACAGGTACCAGTTGTCGTTAAACAGGACCTCGACACCGCTCTCTATCGTCAGTGTCGCGCCCGACTTGACCGTGACGTTGCCGGTGACAGTCCACGGGTTCCCCGCTCTCGTCCAGAGAGTGTCCTTCACGATACCGCCGGATACGTCGTCGGCCGTCGCGGGATCAGGCAGAGCAGAAAGAGCGATCGTGCATAGCCACACCGCAGTCTGCCACACGACACACCTGCCTCCACGCGCAGACCGGCCGCGGAAGCGCGCACCCCCACGCAGACCGGATCGTCGGATTCCTCTTCGCTCACTCATCCTCATCACCTCCCCCATTCACCCCACCAAGGTGCTCGTAGCCCGAGCGCTCAAGCGGCTCCACAGAGCCGTCCGACCTCACGAGGCTACATCCCTGAGCGGCGCCAACCACATCTCCTATGTATGTAGCCGTCGTTCCGGTCACGGCCGCCACATGTTCCACCGTCCGTGACATCTCCGGCTGCGGTATTGTGACGACGAGTTCGAACTCCTCTCCACTTCCCATTGCAAGATCGAGCGCACTGCAACCGAGCTTCTCAGCAACTGCGATCGCGGACTCGTCAATCGGAATAAGATCCGCCTGGATTCTCAACCCCATCCCGCTCTCCTCCGCCAGGTGCCAGAGCTCCGATCCTAACCCGTCACTTATGTCGATCATGGCGTGAGGCGTTGCG
>JAUWBY010000343.1 GCA_030609605.1 Candidatus Eiseniibacteriota bacterium | reverse complement strand
GGTTCCGAAGCCCGAGCTCGTCGCGGTCATTGTGAACTTCGCCCTCGACAGCGCAGCTCTGGACGATATGGCGACGGGGCGTCTGGACGCACTCGTCACGTTCCTGCTTGAGGATACGACCGTCACCATCGACGTCGGCGGGCACGCGTCCAGCGAGGGGTCGGACGAGTACAACCAGGCCCTCTCGGAGCGCAGGGCGGTCGCGGTCAGGGACTACCTGGCGGAGAAGGGCATCGACGCGGGGCGCGTGACCGTTGTGGGTTACGGTGTGCAGCAGCCGCTGGTGCCGAACGACAGCGAGACCAACAGAAGCCAGAACAGAAGGGCAATAGTGACGCCCGTATATCCCGAATAGGGTGGTACGGCAGGGCATGCAGGAAGAGCGTTACTGACTGCCTTTTGCACGGACGAGGACGGAGCGGGCCTGTTGGCCCCGCTCCGTCCTCGTCGTTTTTCGACCCGCAACCACCAGACAAGCCGGTCGTCAGTCCATTCCCGGCTCTTGCCTCCGCGGCTCCCCGGGGGTCCTCGTGGCACTGTGGTGGCACACACCTTGCTAAACTCACGGTATGTAGACTTGGGCCGGCACGCCTACTCGGCCGTCATGAGACGGGCGAGCGTTGCCGCGGTATCTCTTGTTCGGCGTCTCAAGTGAGGATCTGACATGACAGACAGCGCCTCTTCGTCAACCCGACAGAGGATACTCGTCGTCGCACCCGATGACCGCGCGGGAGAGCGCCTCGCGCGGTGGCTCGTCGATTCCGGCTACCATCTGATTCGGTACAAGGAAGCCAGGAAGCTCGTCGAGATGGCCGCGGAAGAGCATCCCGACCTCATGGTAGTCAGCCTCGAGGGTATGAACCCCGACGAGCAGGCGAAGATGGTCGTGCTGTGTTCTGAGAGCGAGGTGCCGGCGCCGACGCTAGTGCTGACGAAGGACGGCGACGGGATGACCGGGTTCGTACGGGGCAACTGCACTCTGGACTGGATCGACGAATCGACAGGCCAGGAGAAACTCCTCACCCGCGTGCGCGCCATCTTGAGGGTTGTGGCCGATTCGCAGCAGGAGCCGGCGGCGAAGCGGGACCAGCTTACCAGAGTCTACAACAGGCGGTATTTCGACGAGCGCCTCGAAATGGAGATCGAGCGGGCTCGAAGGTATGGCCGCAAGGTCTCGTGCGTCATGGTCGACATAGACGAATTCAAGAGCGTCAACGCGACGCACGGGCATCAGGCCGGCGACGGTGTGCTGAAGATCCTTGCCGACGTAATGCTGTCGAGCACCCGGTCCTCCGACATAGTGGCGCGGTATGGAGGCGAGGAGTTCGCCGTCATACTTCCCGAGTCCGCAGGCAAGGAGGCGGCGGTGCTGGCCGAGCGACTACGCACGGCCTTTGAGAACTGCGGGACGTGCCTGGGTGAAGGAGAACCGGTCATCACCGTCAGCTGCGGAGTAGCCACGTATCCCGATCACGCCAGCGACTCTGCTACGCTCCTGCGGATGGTTGATTCTGCGGTATTCCGGGCGAAGTCGGAAGGCCGCAACCGCTGCGTTGTCGCATTCCCCGAGGGCGAAGACGGCTTCGAATCGGAGGAAGTCACGACCAGCAGGATCCTCCTCGTCGAGGATGACGACTACGACCGCGGTGTCGCATCGCTGGTTCTCCGGGCGAGCGGCTACGAAGTGCTCGAGGCCACGGACGGGGAGCTGGGAGTGTCTCTGGCGAAGACGACACACCCGGATCTTGTGATAATCGACCTGCAGCTCGTCGGAATGAGCGGACTCGAGGCGACGAGACAGATCCTCCAGATGGACGAGATGAAAGACGTCCCCGTGGTCGCGCTGACCCCTGGGGATGTGCCCGGCAACATCGAAGCGCTGGCCCGCGTGGGATGCCGGGGCTACATCACCAAGCCCATAGACACGAACATGCTCGCATCGCAGATCCAGCTATACCTGGAGGAGTAGCGGGCGGGAAACAAGCAGGAAGTGAGAAGCGGCCCCTCGTGGGGACAATGCTCAGCGGAAGCTGGTGAGCGGCCGGCGCGGCACAAGCCGGCCGTTGCTCTTGTACGGAGGCGTTGTCCGGCGCTTGCGCACGCGGTCCCTCCTCTATATGGTAGAGTGCCTCGTCATCAGGAGCGGGAGCGTATGAGAGCAAGAAGAACAGCCAGGACAGAGGTCGCTCGCACAGCCATCGTTGCTGTTGCGGTCGTTCTTGTCATCAC
>JAUWBY010000124.1 GCA_030609605.1 Candidatus Eiseniibacteriota bacterium | reverse complement strand
TCTGAGGTTGCATGAAGTACGACTGTTTTCTTTACGCAGATTACTTTGGTCGCGTATTCCGATACGAATCCGATGTCATGAGACACGAGCACGATGGCCATGCGTTCATTGAGTTTTCGGAGGAGTTCGTGAAGTTGCGCCTCCATGTTCACATCCAGGTTGGCGGTCGGCTCGTCAAGAAGAAGAAGCTTCGGATCGGAGACGAGCGCGCGCGCGATCAGAGTTCGTTGGCGCTGGCCTCCCGAAAGCGAAGAGAACATGCTCGCTCGTCTGTCGGACAGTCCGACCTCCGCTATGGCCATCTCGGCTCGCTCCCTGTCCTCGGATGAATACCGTCTGAGCCGGCCTCCCGCAAGGCGTCCGGTCAGGACGATATCCAGAACGCGGGCGGGGAAGCTCAGATCTATCTGCGCGTGCTGCGGCATGTAGCCGACATATCGCCTTGCATCGACGGGGCTCGATCCGAGCACGGTGACAGTACCGGTGGCAGGTCTCAAGAGCCCGAGCATGAGCTTCAACAGTGTGGTTTTGCCGCCGCCGTTGGGTCCGATCATCCCGGCGAACTCACGGTCCGAAAGGGTAAAGCTCACGTTGCTCAGAACATCGTGTCCGCCGTACGAAAACGCGACCCCTTTCATTTCGATGATCGTGGTTCTGCCCTCGGCCCGCTTTCTGCTCATTGTGCAGACTCCTCTATTGCCGCGGCTGTTGCCGCAGCTATGGCGACGGCTATCCTCCTCAGATTCCTCGGGTAGTCGTATGCCAGAGGATCGAGAGGGACGAGGGTTGCTCCTATCTCATCCGCGAGCGTCTCTGCGCTCCTGGTTGCATGCTGTGGTTGAACAAAGATAGCACGGACTCCTCTCGACGCCGCAGACTCAATGAGCTCGGCGAGCTTGCGCGCGCTCGGTTCTTTCCCTTCGGATTCAATGGCGATCTGTTCGAGATTGTAGGCATCTGCGAAATGGCCGAAGGCCGGATGAAACACGAAGAAACTGCCGCCGCGGCAGGGTGCCAGGATCTCTGAAAGCTCCTCGTCGAGCTTGAGGATTTCTGCTCTCAACGAGTCCATGTTTGCCCGGTATGCGTCGGCGCCCTGAGGGTCGATTCTTGCGAGCGCATTGCAGATGGTGCCGGCCTGGACCAGCGCGAGCTCCGGGTTCATCCACGTGTGAGGGTCGGACCTGTGGCCAGAGTCCTCTTCCAACGTCTGTGTGGAGATGACTGCCATGTCAGGGCTTATGTCTGAGATTCTCGGAAGGATGCTCTGCTCGAAGGGGAGCCCGATGGTGAAGTAGACATCGGCTGCCCCGGCCTCGATCATCTGAGTCGGTGTAGGCTCGAATGCGTGGGGAGAGCGACCCGCCGGAATGAACACCGACGTGCTCACTCTCTTACCGCCGATGCGATCGACGAAGAACGCCTGCGGCACGACACTGACGAGCACACTCACAGCAGGCAAATCGACACTCAATGGCAGGGGAGAGCCGGCAGTCAGAGGCAGGGGAGAGAGTGAGAGCAAGACTGCGGCAAGTAGAATGGCAGCCGGAGCAAGGCCGGCGACGCAAAGGCCAAGTGGACTCCGAATCCTGCCTTGACTGAAACTGGCTCCACGGCTCTTCATGCCCGTCTCCTCCGGTGCGTCCGGCTTCGTAGCTAGACCTCGAAGTGAATCCCCATCCGTCAAGACTATGAGCCGTACCGCCGGTGTGCAAGGCAGAACTGCCGGATCATTCACTTTGCAGAGACCGTGAAACCACGGTCTCTCTGTCGCATCAGAGGTAGCAGTTGAGCGATAATGATTCCCATTCCCGAGTAAGGAGCCTCCGAATGCACGCCGAGAATGCACTCCGAATGACGCCCGGTCGCAGAGCGATTCTCGATGTTCTTGGTGAGAAGCGCTGGCATCCGACGGCCCAAGAGGTGCTCAAGGAGCTGAGAAAGGGGCTCCCGGGCATTGGATTGGCCACAGTCTACCGGAACCTCGAGCTGTTTGCAGAGCAAGGACTTGTTCGTGTTGTGAGGGGTGGCCGGGACAAGAGGCGGTACGATATCGTAACCTGTGGACACTACCATGTGAGGTGCGTACAGTGCGGGCGAGTGGAAGATGTGGACGTGCCCGAACAGGGATGGCTTGAGGATGAGGCGGCGAGGGCGAGCAGCTTCGAGATCACGAACCACGAGTTGATGTTCCTGGGCATATGTGATGACTGCGCAAGGATGCGCACCACGAAGAAGGAGAGGGTCTGAGATGGAGCTCAAAGGAAGCCGGACGGAGAGGAATCTGCTGGCAGCGTTCGCCGGTGAGTCGCAAGCAAGGAACCGCTACACGTACTTCGCCGGCAAAGCGCGAAAAGAAGGCTACCGCCAGATATCGGAGATCTTTGAAGAGACTGCGAACCAGGAGCGCGAGCACGCGAAGAGGCTCTTCAAGTTTCTCGAAGGCGGGGCAGTCGAGATAACGGCATCGTTCCCCGCGGGCGTTATCGGCACGACGGTCGAGAATCTTGAGGCTGGAGCGGCCGGGGAGAACCACGAGTGGACTGATATGTATCCATCCTTTGCGAAGATTGCACGCGAAGAAGGCCTCGATGAAATCGCGGCTGTCTTCGAGTCGATCGCGATCGCCGAGAAGCAGCACGAGAAGCGCTACAACGATCTTGCTGCGAACATAAAGGCCGGCAGGGTCTTCAAGCGCAAGGACGGGGTTGTCTGGCGCTGCATGAACTGCGGCTATCTCCACGAGGGCACGGACGCGCCTGAGCTCTGTCCTGCATGTGCGCATCCGCAGTCACATTTCGAGATCCTGGGCGAGAACTGGTAGCAGACACCCGGATGAGGAGTGGGGGGCAGCGGACGGGTGGACCCGGAGTGTTGGGGCAGGGCACAGTTTCGAGACAACCGAGGGGAAGAAAGATGCAGGAGAGAACGGGACTGACAGCAGTCGAGGGGAATCCCCTGACGCTCGTCGGAAACGAACTCAAGGTTGGGGACAAGGCACTTGGATTCGAGCTTGCCGGTAATGGTCTTGAATCCGTGATCTGCCGTTTGCGCAGGCTCGGTGGTGCGCCGCCGGAGTTGAGCGCGTCAAGACGCTGTCGGCTTATCGGAGCGGCGCGCGACTTGCGAGGCGGCGGGCACGGGATACTGACTGGTCGGCAAAGAGCGCCGACAACGAGGAGGAAACCACCAATGACAGCGATGTCTCAGGTCTACAAATGCGAGAAGTGCGGCAATATCGTTGAAGTCTACCACACCGGAGCCGGAGCCTTGGTCTGTTGCGGTGATCCGATGGTGCTTCTCGAGGAGAACACGACTGACGCAGCGCAGGAGAAGCACGTGCCGGTCGTCGAGAAGGTTGATGGTGGGATCAAGGTCACGGTCGGTGAAGTCGCGCATCCGATGGCGGACGAGCACTACATCGAGTGGATCGAAGTCATCTCGGGCGGGAAGACATACACGGAGTTCCTGAGGCCCGGCGATGTTCCCGAAGCCATGTTTCCGATCGGTGACGTCGAGCTGATCCGCGCGTACTGTAACGTTCACGGACACTGGAAAGCCTAGATCTTCGGCCGATGCGCGGCACGCAATCCGGGGACCCCCATTGGAAGGTGGTGTGACGTGACTCTGGAAGAAGCTATCAGAACGGCGATCGAGTACGAGACGAAGGTCCGAGATGTCTACATTGACGCAGCCGGCCGGAGCGCGGGAACGGCGGGGGACGGGCTGTTCCGTCTGATGGCGGACGAGGAGCAGCAGCACGTTGACTACCTCGTGGAGAGACTTCGGGAGTGGAAGGAGACCGGGAAGGTCGATCCGCGCGACCTGAGGACGCTGATCCCTTCACGTGAGGTGATCGCAGCCGGGTTGTCGAGTATCGAGGATAGCTTGGGCGGCGAATCGTCCGGGGCGGAGATGGAGTTTCTCCGGAAGGCGTTGGAGGCCGAGCAGGAGACCTGTGGTTTCTATGAGAAGGTCATTGGAGAACTCGGGGATGAGGGGCAAAGAACGTTCGGCCGCTTCCTCGAGATCGAGAGAGGACACCTGGCGCTCGTCAAGGCCCAGATAGATGCACTGAACGGAACGGGCTACTGGTTCGACATCCAGGAGTTCACGCTCGAGTAGCGCCGAAGGGCGCCGCGAGGAAAGTCCACTGTGGTTTGCGACCAACCATTCGAACCAGATGGGATGTGCTTCGAGGCGCTCTACGAGCGTTTCAATCGGATGGAGTTTCTCCATCCCGACCCGCTGGAACTGCTCTTCCACTACACGGAGGGGCACGACCAGGAGGTCGTGGGGCTGATCGCCTCATCGCTGGCGTACGGGCGCGTAGCACAGATTCTCAAGAGCGCGTCAAGAGTGCTGGAGACGCTGGGTGACTCGCCATCTGCGTTTCTTCTGGAGGCGCCACCTTCAGTGCTTGAGCAATCGATGCAGGAGTTCAGGCACCGGTTCACGACCGGAGCTGAGATGTCGGGGTTGCTCATCGGAATCGGGCGGACACTCAAAGAGTACGGCTCCCTCGAATCGTGCTTCGTTGAGGGGATGCGGAGCTCCGATGAGACCGTCATTCCGGCTCTGCGGAAGTTCGTTGCGAGGCTGAGTGAACTCAGCGGTGAGCACCCGCGGACCCTGCTTGCGCTCCCTGAGCGTGGGAGCGCGTGCAAGAGGCTTCATCTGTATCTTCGGTGGATGGTAAGGCAGGATGAGATAGACCCGGGTCCGTGGCAGCATGTATCGCCCGCGAAACTGGTCGTGCCCCTCGACACCCACATGCACAGGATATCGAGGATCTTGGGGCTGACTCAGAGACGGCAGGCCGATATCAGGACGGCGCTTGAGATCACTGAGGGCTTTCGGCGGTTCGCGCCGGACGACCCCGTCAAGTATGATTTCGCGATAACGAGGGTTGGGATCAATCCGGACGCTCTCTTCGAGTTCATCGACCGGTAGATCACGCGTCTTGCCCGGAGGAGTCATCGGTCAGGCCGCTGGGGCGGCTCAGAGGAGAACAACGCGAGCGAGAGCTTCCTGCGCTGGTTCGTGGATGAGCAGGTCGAAGAGGAGGCGAGCGCCGAGGCCGTTGTCAACAAGATGCGTTTGGTCGGCGGCGCGGGTCACGGTCTTTTCATGTTGGACAGGGAGTTGGGCCAGCGCACGTTCACCGCGCCGGCCGGAGAAAAGGAGTAGGTGATGCCAGGTCCCTTCCAGGCAGTGAAGATCAGCGAGCACGTCTATTGGGTGGGGGCGATTGATTGGCCCACGCGCGATTTCCACGGCTACTCGACGCCACGCGGAACGACCTACAACGCCTACCTGATTCTCGCCGACACCGTCACGCTGGTCGACACCGTCAAGGCGCAGTACCGTGACGAGCTCATGTACCGTATCGCGTCCGTCATCGATCCATCGGAGATCTCGCTCATCGTATCCAACCATGCGGAGCAGGACCACACAGGCAGTCTTGTGTCGGTCGCGCAGGCGGTGAGGCCGGATCGCATCGTCGCATCGCCGATGGGTGTCAAGGTCCTGGCCAGACACACACACGGTGCGATCGAAGTTGATCCCGTGAAGGACGGGGAGACTCTGTCTCTGGGAAACATGGATCTCGATTTCATCGAAACGCGAATGCTGCACTGGCCCGACAGCATGTTCTGCTACCTAGGGGCAGACGAGGTCCTGTTTACACAGGACGCGTTCGGAATGCACCTGGCGTCTTCCGAACGTTTTGACGATGAGCTGGATCCAGCCCTCCTTGAAAGCGAGGCGGCAAAGTACTTCGCAAACATTCTCCTCCCTTACTCGAAGCTGATAGGCAAACTACTCGAGCGCATGGGAGGGCTCGGACTCCCGCTCAAGATGGTAGCACCGGATCACGGACCCATCTGGCGCACGCGGTTCGACTGGATAGCGGGCCTCTACGACAAGTGGTGGAAGCAGGAGCCCACGCTCAAGGCCGTCGTCACGTACGACACCATGTGGCAGAGTACGGCCCTCATGGCCCGCTCGATAGCGGGAGGCCTGACGGCAGGTGGTGCTTCGCCGCAGCTCCATCAGCTCCGAGCGAGCCACAGGAGTGATGTGGCCGCGGATATCCTTGAATCCGGGGCTCTCATCGTAGGGAGTCCCACGATCAACAACCAGCTGTTTCCGTCGGTCGCGGATATCCTGTGCTACATCAATGGCCTCAGGCCAACGAACCTCATAGGCGCCGCATTCGGCTCATACGGCTGGAGCGGCGAGGGTGTGGCCATGGTGAACGATGCGCTGGAAGAGATGAAGGTAGAGCTCATCTCGGAGCCGCTTCGGGTTCAGTTCGTCCCCGATGAGGAGGACCTGGCCCGCGCGTGGGCGCTGGGGGAGACCATAGCTGCGGAACTCAAGACGCGGGTGGCTTAGCTACGCCTGCTTACACGCACAAGCTGCGCAGTTACGGTGAGAGGCGAGGTTCTACTGGAACAACTCCACAAATAGTGCTATAGTCAATCATAAGATAACGAGTGGCTGGTACTCTCTGGGAATGAGGGTACCAGCTACCTGCATGTAGGCTCGTGTTACGCAGGAGGCAGCGATGAGAGTCGCCCCGTGGGTGCTGGCGGTTTTGGTCCTGATGGTCTCGGTGTCCCCAGCCCGGATAATCGTGTTCGATGAGAACCTGGGACAGAACGGCCTGGCTGTCGAGCAGCTATCTGATTCGTTCATTGAGATCTCGTACAGACTGAGTGAGATCAGCATCGAGGACGTTGAGGTGTACGGCGTTATAGTACACGAGATACTGATATCAGGCGTCTTTCTGACAAAAGACGATGGTGC
>JAUWBY010000075.1 GCA_030609605.1 Candidatus Eiseniibacteriota bacterium | reverse complement strand
ATCCGGATGGACCTCGACCTTCTCCCCGTGCCGCGCGATCGCCACAAGTTTGTCAACAGTGAGTGTGTTCCCGTCCAGTACGATCGACATTCATCTCTCCTCGTGGATTGCATTCTCCTCGTCTGCCTGCCGGGCTCGTCCAGCCGGACAGCACAATGCTTCGCGAGCCCCTCTGGGGCTCGAAAGGTATTCACAATCCTGGGATTGTCTCAGAGTACGATGGGCCTCGACAAGCTGAATCTGAAGGCAGGTGGTCGAACACCAGAGAACCGCGCTTCTCGTCGAGTCGCATGACAGGACTAGTTCGTGGCGACCATCCCGTCCCTGACCAGCTGGGCGGCCACCTCTCGCGACACCGACTGGGCGAAGCCGGCCCGGCCGATCGATGGATCCCCGGCGGTTCTCGCCACGGCGAGCCACACCACTTCTCCGCTGGCCCTGTCAATCAGCTCTGCGGAGAAGTCGGCCCAGACATCCACATCCACGTAGCCCGGGGTCCATTCGGAGTACGTGTGAACACGACCCGTGTACGGGTTGACGCGGCGGACCCTATGCAGGCGATCCGGTGAGCGGTGTCTTGTCGCACCGCTATCTGTCATCTCTACGGTGAGGACGGCATCGATCCCGTTCTTGTCGAGTTCTCGCTGCCGCTGGCCGTACGTGTAGTCCTTCCCGGCGAAGAAGATCAAGTATTGAGGCACCGCGTCGACCCCCCGATCGACCAGTTCCTCAACGAGATAGTCCTCTGCACCGTGTGCGGTCAGGGCGTCATCGACATCGATCCAGACAAGTATCTTTTCGTACGGTTGCCCCCTGTAGTCGGGCGACGTCTGTGACCTGATCTCGGTTGAGGCACAACCAGCGATTATGACCGTGAGTGCAAGTAGAACTGCGATCGTCGCGATCGCACCTTGGATCGTCGTTCCTTTCATGATTCTGTCCCTCCTCCAGTAGCGGATATCGCCCGAGACCTGCCGATTTCCGTTCGCAAGCGCCGTTAGCCCGAGACTTGCCGATTTCCGTTCGCAAGCGCCCACGAGGGCGAACTACTCCCCTATGATCTTGACGAGAACGCGCTTCCTCCGACCACCGTCGAACTCACCGTAGAAGATCTGCTCCCACGGTCCGAAATCCAGTGATCCGTCTGTGACGGCCACAACGACTTCTCGGCCCATCACCTGGCGCTTGAGGTGCGCGTCTCCATTGTCCTCTCCGGTTCTGTTGTGCTTGTATGCGCTCTTGGGCTCGTGCGGAGCAAGTCCCTCCAGCCAGCGTTCGTAGTCCTGATGAAGCCCCGACTCATCATCGTTGATGAACACGGATGCTGTGATGTGCATCGCATTGACCAACACCAGTCCCTCCGACACGCCGGATTCCGCGAGCGTTTCCTCCACTTGAGGCGTGATATTGATGAACGCCCGACGACCCGGCACATTGAACCAGAGTTCTTTCCTGTAGCTTTTCATCCTCATCTCCTGGTGCAGCCGGGGCTACTCCTTCTGTTCCGAACCCTTCATGAACTGAACACGCTCATAGCTCGCCGGGTTCGCGCTCGTCTCCTGGCTCATCTTGCCGCGAAGATCGGCGATAGATGCGTAGCCGTGGGAATCCATCCAACTTCCGAGCTCCTCCAGCATGACTCCGGCGTGGTCGATCCCGTTCCTGTAGAAAGCTGAACAGACCTGCACGGCTGCGGCACCGGCCAGGAGTTGCTTGACGACAGCCGTGCCGTCGTGGACTCCGGTCGTGGCCGCAAGATCGCACTCGAGCTGCCCCGCAAGAATGGATACCCATCTGAGTGTGGGATACATTTCTTCGGGACTGCTGAGATGCCCTGTGCGAATCAGCTCCATCTTCTCAAGATCGAAATCGAAGCGCATGAAGCGATTGAACAGCACGATCGCGTCCGCTCCGGCCTCTGACAATCTTGCTGCCGTATGGGCGAGTCCGGAGAAGAACGAGCCTATCTTGATGGCCACGGGGATAGACGCCAGGTCCTTCACGGACCTGACAGCATCAATGCAGATCTGCTCGTTCACACGCCCGTCGCTCTCCGGATCCGATGGAAACACAAAGACGTTGAGTTCGAGCGCATCAGCGCCCGCGATCTCTACCCGCTTCGCAAAGTCCAACCAGCCCGTAGCGGAGACACAGTGGATGCTGGCTACCACCGGAATAGACACAGCCTTCTTCGCATCGGACACGAGCGCAATGTAGCGTCCGACGGCGTTCTCCATACCGTAGGTCCTGACATAGTCGGCGGCCTCTGGGTGCATGTGCGGCGTCTGCCCCGACGCCACCACGCCGTCAACCTCAGCGGTGATCTCCTCCTCGAATATCGACTTGAGCACCACTGCCCCCACCCCGGCCTCCTCGCACGCAATGACGCCTTCCACGGAGTTCGTCAGGCCGGAGCTCCCGACAACCAGCGGGTTCCTGAGCTTGAGTCCCATATACGTTGTAGCAAGATCTGCCATCTCACTTCCCTCCTACTCGCCAGCGGCGCGCACGTATTCGATGAGAGCGCTCCCCAGGAACGCATTGTCATGGATTCCACCTAGATGGGCACTGCCGGGTCCGTATGCAAGAAGAGGAACCATGCTCGCCGAGTGACCACCGGTTGTGAACCCCGTCCGTGACACGCGGTGCTCGGCCACTGAACCGTCAAGAACGGCGTAGCCGCCCGTCTCATGATCAGACGTGACGACAACGAGTGTTCGCCCGTCCCGTTCCGCGAAATCCATGCCGATTCCGACCGCGGCATCGAAGTCGAGCATCTCCGCTATGATCCAGTCTGAGTTGTTCTCATGCCCGGCCCAGTCTATCTGAGAACCCTCGACCATGAGGAAGAATCCATCCTCATCTCCAGCCAGTACATTCAGAGCGCCCGCCGTTAGGCGCGCGAGGCTTGGAGCGCGTTCGTATTCGACCGGCGGATGAGCACGGTAGAAAAGCCCGGCGACGCGCTCTTCATCTGAGCGTTCTGCACCCAACAGCTCGTCGAATTCCTCCTCTGTGCGCACGATCGTGATTCCACCTTCCATCTCATAGAGGAGGTCCCGCTCGTCCGTCCTGAGGCTACCCGAGGCGGAAGCCGGCAGGAAATGCCCCAGACCGCCTCCGAACATAACATCGACGCCACTGGCCGCGATATGCTCCGCTATCAGTGCCTCATCGTCCCTGTCCGGAACATGGGCAACAAAGACGGCCGGTGTCGCGTGCGTGATCGAACAGGTTACGACAAGACCCGTGGCCATTCCGTTCTCCTCGGCGTACTCAAGAACGGTCTTCAGCGGCTCTCCGCTCGGAGACACGGAGATGGCGCCATTGGTTGTCAACTCCCCCGTGGCGATGGCGGTCCCACTTGCCGCAGAATCAGTGACGAACGACCCCACTGCATGAGTCGCCAGAAACCCACCGGTAGTGAGCCGCTCCATGTTCAGAGAGCCGCTCTCGACCCTGGCGGCCGTGACGTGAGAAACCCCCATGCCGTCACCGATGAACAGGATGATGCTGTGTGGACCGACCGGAGGCGCGTGGGTCGCGGAGCATCCGACCAGAGTCAGGAGAGCCAACAGCGCCGCGGCGGCGAGTCGCCAATGTACACCATCTGTCCTTTTCACGGTTTCTCCCTCGTGGCACGAGTTCGAAGAACCGAGCGCTAGTCCGTGTTCGCCCGACAGAGAGCCACGGCGTCGTCCTGCATCAGCGCCCAGAACGTGTAGATGCCGAGCGCCGTCCCCATCGGGACATCCATGAGACCCAGCGCGCCCACAACGATCGTCATTATGCGTGCCCATTCTCTCCTCTTGAGAAGCCCGATGCCTCCGATGATCCCGGGAACGGAAAGCACGATGAGAAAGACGGCCAGGAACGTGCCGACGATTGCCAGAATCTGCATTGCCTGCGGGTCTCCCGTGAGACAACCGATTGTGGATAGCAGTGCGAAGATGACAAGCCCCACGAGCAGCGCCAGCGAGTGGTAAACAATGTGCAGGATGGCCACAAGTGTAAGGTGCTTGTCGGCTGGATACGACTGTGTCATGACATCCTCCGTGTCTCTACTGTTCATCCGGGGAGTGATCGCACGCCTGATCCGGATTGTCGACAAGCTTCCCCAGGAGATACTGCTCGGCGGCTTTCTCTACTTCGGCCTCGCTTGTCACAAAGACCTCTATGTTGGCTGACGCGAGATCGTCGTATATGCGTCGTCCCATACCGCGTGCGACGACAACCTGGCAATCGGACAAGGCGCTCAGGATCGGACCATGTCGATCGGCCGCGTGTGACTCACCCTCGGGTCCCCTCACATGGCTGGTGAAGGTGTTCGGTCGGTACTCGCTCCCCGTGATCTTCCCGCCCTCGGCCTCCACGATCACGAATCCTCTCGTCCGTCCGAAGTGCGAAGCGATCGTTTTTCCGTCGTCTGATGCAATGGCTATCTTCATCTTGACCTCTGCTTCCATTCCAAGGTTTGGTGTACCAGTCGCACCGGCTCCGGACAGCCTCCTCAGCACGACACAGCCCACACCGGCTATTGTCAATCAGTACGGTCAATCGATATACCCGAGCGACCTGAGTTTCTCCTTCACAGCCTCGAGATCCTCCGGCGTCAGTTCGCTTGTCACCTGCAGATCCGCGAGGGGATGCTTCACCCTACCCCAGGAAATACGCTCCCAGACCCGCTCATGGTAGTAATAGAGAATCACACGGATGCCGTGGAAGATGACCGTGATGATGGCCATCTCCTTCCAGTTCTTCGTGATGAAATACGTGATCAGTCCGAGGAGCACGACCCCGACAATCCGCCAGGTGATCGACTTCACCCACGAGCGTTTCGCTGTATCCACTGGTATCTCCCGATGAGACTCTGCCTCTGCCTTTGCTTGCGCTCGACATCCAGAATCCGAGGGCCAACGACTATGATTGTAGGCATTCTGCACCTTGTGTCAACTGCCCCGCTGGAAACACTGATCAGTCTCGGCTCCCTCGAGAACTCAAGGCATAGAACACAAGCCCAACGGCTGATGCCACACCGCCTAGGACAAAAGGCCAGGTGTGGCCGCGTTGCCACAATAGGCCTCCCAGAAAGGGAGCCGGGATCGTAGCCAGACCACGAACAAGATAGTAGAAACCGATGACACGACCGCGGTACGACTCAGCGGCAAGATCGACAATCCGCGCCTTCCTCGCGGGTTCTCCAACTTCGCGCAGTCCAGCCATTATGAATGCGACGAAGAGCCAACCCACCGGAAGAGCGACAAGAGCGACGGGGAAGAGCGCGAAGAGCGCGAACGTGGCAAGAATGAACGGCCTGCGACCGTACCGGTCTGCCAAGCGTGCTGCAGGTATGTAACAGGCGATCGCCGTCAGCATCTGCAGCGAAGTGAGCGCCCCGAATTCGAGGGGACTCTTGCCGTGGACGTCGAGGACCAGGAGTATTACATAGATGGCGGCCAGGTTCGAACCGAACCGGATCAGGCAATCCGCCAGAAGCAGGCGCCTGAGCGCGCGAGGCATCATGCTCCAGACGGACTTCGCGTTCTCTCCTGGAGGTTCGGGAGCCGGAGAAAGCACGCGGTAGTAGCGAGATTGAAGGTGGATGGCGGCCAGGGCGAACACGATGGAGATCGCAAACCCGATGTGCATGCCCGATGCGAATCCCAGGCGCTTGAGCAGATATCCGCCGATGGGCGGTGCGAGGACGATCGGTATTCGCTTCCATATCGACTGAACGCTGAACCCCATCGCCCGTTGCGACTTGCCGAGAGTGTCGCCTATGAGGGCAAAGATTGCGGGCTGTGACATGCTGCTCCACGCCAGCACGAGCACGGACCCGACGATGACGACCTCCCAGCGGTCCGTCACCAGGTACAGCGCGTAGCCCGAGGCGGCAATCAGGTTGAACAGGACGAGCGCGCGCTTGTGCCCCATCCTGTCGGCAAGCCAGCCGCCCGGATACTGGTAGAGCGTCCCGACGATCCGTGCGAAGGATCCGTACACGCCGATGGCAACGGCACCGGCGCCCAGCACTTCGAGGTACTTGGGAATGAAACGAATCCAGAGTTCTTCGCCCATCCCGATCGCCAGGATGGCGCCCAGGAGCACGAGGATGTTGTGCTCGAGCGCGAAGAACTCCCTCAAGGTTCTAACGGACAGCTTTCGCTGCATGACGCGGTGCCCTATCCACTGAGACGAACCAGCGGATGACTACGCATCCGGTTCGGCTCCCGCCGCAGGTCGCTTCGCTTCGATCGTTCCGAGACTCAGAACGTGTATCGTCACACCGAGTGCGACGACGAGCAGGAGGGCGCGAAGTAACCGGCCATCAACGACGACGGAAGCGGTGTACCCGATGGTCCCCCAGAGCAGTGCGAGCGTCACAATCTTGGTCATCCTTGTGGTTGCTCTGTGCTCTCGGTAGTTCCTGATATATGTGCCGAACCATCTATGATTCGTGAGCCATTCGTAGAGCGCATCTGAACTGCGGATGAAGCAAGCGGCCGCCAGTAGCAGGAAGGGCGTGGTAGGCAGAAGAGGCAGGAAGATGCCGACAACGCCCAACCCGACCGCAAGAATGCCGGCGGACATCAGAAGCAGCTTGCGCAGACTGGAGCCGGTCATCGTGCTGAAGATATCCCCCATCCCCCTTCTTTGCGCGGGCGCACGCGCTGTGTCCAGCGTCCCGATCCGCCGCACCTCATGCACTGAGTCTGATCTAGTCATATGCTCTGCGAGTCGCTTCATCTGCCATGGTCGGTTCGAGAATCGATTTCCATGACTCCGCTTCCCACGTCCCCAGTGCTGTGTGCATTCTGAAGTACTTCGCAGGGATGGGATGTGTTCCGACGACCACCTTCACACCATGGCGAGCTTCGAGAAGAGCTCTGAATGTGCGTATGCTGGGACACGGCGGATACCCGACAATGAGGCCCGTTGCAAGATGTATCACCTCAGCCCCGTTCTTGACCATCTCATCCCCCGCATACTCAACATTGCCGCCGGGACACCCATCACACGTCGTGTACCCAACCAGCTCAACATCCCTGTCCGCGTAGACGCTGAATGCGCCTTCTCTGTTCTTCAGTGCCCTGAAGCACTTGCCGCCGGCACAACGGCGGTACCGGTCGCAGATAATGATCCCGATCTTGATCTTGTTCGGCACGGTCATCCTCTCAGTCAATTGCTACAGATGGGTTGCTGGGGGCTCGAAGAGTCCCTTCACCGCTGCCGCCAACCGCGGCGCGATCAGATTCGCTACCAGGACGAGTGCCCAGATCCGACCCCTGGCGATATTGTAGTCCGCAAACAGCTTCTCCCACGGGTTCCCGAATACGTAGTGCCCGGCAAGAAACTCGAAGCCCAAGGTCATCGCAACCCAGAGAAATCCGACCTGCAGGGCTTCCCGACCCGTGCGCGGTCCAATCCAGTCGATTGTACCCCAGGCAACAATAAGAATGATCAGGCACAGCATCATCGTGCTGAAGATATGGCCACCATGTTCACCGATCCGAGGCGAGACTACGGAGTTCCGGAACACACCGTTGGCGATGGCAAACACCATCAGCATGAACCAGACTGCTACAGCCTTGAGCAACATGCTTCCCTCCATTCAGACCCCCAGCTCACCTGGTGACCGCGTACAAGTCGCAGGCGAAGAGCGGCTGGGCGTGTACCGGCGCCGTCGGGCCCCTTCTCGCGGACGCCGTGACGCCCGGAAACGTCGGCTGCAAACGCCAGTCGAATGGCGTGGCAATAGGAAGCCCTACCGGTTCACTTGTACAACGATTTGATCATGGTCCAGCTGGCACCCTCGACAGGAACAGTTGGGCAGTCTCCAGCAGGATAGGCGGCTCCGCCAACGCTCGCATGCGACAGAACACAGTACTCGTCAATCCCGCCAGGATCTGTGCAATCGATCACCCACCGATAGTAGTCCTCGTGGTCCAGGATCTCCAGAGTGCACGAACCACCCAGGTAGAAGAAGCCCACCGCCGCGAACGCAACCGGACCGGGACCGTGGCAATGAGTGCTCGCGACCGTGGTCCCAGGACCATCCCAAGGTGGCGGCGGCTGCGAGATCGGACCCGGCACCAGGCGCTGCTATGTCGTGGCGACCGCCACACCTGGACATGTCACGGAAGGATCCTCCATCCGAAATGAGACTACACAAGCCCCACCCTCCAGCTGGTCCAGGCAGATGCACGCCGTGACGCCCGTGTACACCGCCGGCCATATCTCATGCACGTAGTTCGGGGGATCGAAGTCGATGTAGATGCGAGCGTCCGGGTTCTCACCGGCCAGAGCCACTCCGGCCAGCAAGAGGATCACCCCAAGAACGGCTAGCCGCTTCATCCAGATCCTCCCTTCTCTGTGTACCTCCTGGACCAGTCAGCTCCACCAGTCCTTCTGTCCGCGGCCAAGCGGCTGCAGATGCGGGCCGGACCGCAGCGTCAAATCGATTCGCTCAATCTCGAGACAAGCTCCTCGGCCCACCGCCTCGCGATCTCCGGGTCGGTTTTGTCCTCGAGCTTGCCTCCGGACCCCGGCGTCTTCCCCGGAAACGCATCGTACATGATGGGGTCCAAACCGTACTTCTCGACGAGCGGATCGAGGAACTTGGCCTTCGACTTCTCCGCACTTTCAACCGCCATGCCGCTGGAAAGGAAGATGGCCAGTCGCTTCCCCTTGAGGTCCTTTCGCCGAAGGAACTGCTTGCCTTTTCGGTACACCATGCCGATCCGGACCCCCGTGCCGACAACGACGTTCTCATACGACGATAGATCGGGGACCTTCTCACGCTTCAAGTCGGTCACGTCCACTACGTGTCCACGTGATCGCAGTGTGTCGGCAATGACGTCCGCGTAGCGCTCAGTCGCACTGCCTGCGCTGATGTAGGCGATCAGTGTCCTTTTCTGCATCTCTCATCTCTCCCGTGATCCGGTCACCGCGGTCCAGTGACCGCACAGCCCTACCGCACGACGAGCTCAACGCGTCGATTGAGCCTCTGCCCTTC
>JAUWBY010000371.1 GCA_030609605.1 Candidatus Eiseniibacteriota bacterium | reverse complement strand
GTCGCTCGACGGGCGGCTTCTCGCCTACGGAACATCCGAAGGTGGAAGCGAGTTGAGCACGCTCCGGGTTCTCAACATAGATACGATGGAGCATCTTGCGGACGAGATACCGGGAACGCGTGCAGCAAGCATCGGCTGGGAACCTGATGGTCGCGGTTTCTACTACACCCGCTTCCCGCTGGCCGGCGAGGTACCGAACGATGAGCTCTTCTATCACAGGACCATCTATCACCACACACTCGGCGACGATTTCTCACTCGATCCCAAGGTCTTCGCATACGAAGAGGATATGACGGCGTGGCCATCGCTTTCACTGTCACGTGATGGACGCTTTCTTCTCGTCTACGTCTATCTTGGCTCTGCGTGGAACGACATATATATGAAGGATCTGAACCGTGGAGGTGACTTTGTCCCGATCGTAGAAGGGCTCGACGCCAGATCGTACGGGGTCATCATTGGTTCGGATTTCTATATGCTGACAACGCAAGACGCCCCGAACGGCAGGATCGTGCGAATCGACCTTGATGAGCCCCTCCCTCTCGACTGGACCCCCATCGTTCCGGAGTCAGAGCACGCCATCCAGAGTTTTTCCGACGCAGGTAACATGTTGCTGGTTCTCTACATGGAGAACGCGCAGTCGAAACTGCGCGTCTTCTCGCCGGACGGTGACTACATCTCCAACGTACCCCTTCCGGACCTTTCATCTGTGGCCGACTGGACCGCAGACTGCACCGAGGATGATGTCTACTTCAATGTCGCGTCGTTCCTTGTTCCGCCGACCGTCTTTCGCTACACGGTCTCGACAGGAGTCGTATCGGAGGTCATGACCGTTGAGGCTCCCGTAGACGTGACACCATACACGGCGGAACAGGTGTGGTACGAATCGAAGGACGGGACACGGGTCTCCATGTTCCTGGTCCACAGGAAAGACCTCACGCTTGACGGAACCAACCCCGCTTTACTCAGCGGCTACGGCGGGTTCTCGGTTCCAATAGCGCCGGGGTTCTCGAGGAATCGATTTCTCTGGCTTGAGCGTGGAGGCGTCTTCGCTGCTCCCAATCTCAGGGGCGGCAGCGAATACGGTGAGCACTGGCACCGCGATGGGATGCTCGACAGGAAGCAGAACTCATTCGACGATTTCATCGCTGCAGCTGAGTGGTTGGCGAGCACGGGTTATGCCGACAGCGACCACCTTGCTGTGTGGGGTGGGAGCAACGGCGGACTTCTCGTCGGAGCCTTCATTACTCAACGGCCCGAACTGGCCGCCGCCGCCATCTGCGATGTCCCGCTGCTTGATATGATCCGCTACCACACGTTCTACGGAGCCCGCATCTGGACCGCCGAGTACGGCGACCCGGACAACCAGGACGAGTTCGACTACATCTACAAGTACTCGCCGTACCATCACGTTGACGACGCTGCCGTCTACCCGGCCGTCTTCTTCACTGCCGGGGAGTCAGACATGCGCGTCCATCCGTCTCACGCTATGAAGATGACCGCGAAGCTGCAAGCGCTGGCATCGCCGGACCGACCGATTCTCCTGAGGCTGGAACGCAATGCCGGACACGGCCTGGCCGCGAGAATGAGTAGAATGCAGGAGCAGTACGCGGACTACTATTCCTTCCTCTTCGTGTCGCTTGGTATCGAGCCAAACTGAGGCGCTGCCACAACACTGCCACAACCCCTCTGCCCTGGGCGTCGCGAGCCCACAGTCTCACACTCCTGCTTGCACTCAGCTCTGTACAACAGTAGAATAGCGAGCGAATCG
>JAUWBY010000368.1 GCA_030609605.1 Candidatus Eiseniibacteriota bacterium | reverse complement strand
GAAGGGCGAGGCGTCCTTTACTATACTGATGATGAGCTGACGGGGTTCTTCCGGTCTGCACACGAACGAGGTCTTCAGATCTCTGTGCATGCCCTCGGCGGACGAGCAATAGGGCAAGCGCTTGCGTGTTACGAGGCGGCGTGCGGAGAGGATTGCGCGTCAGCGAGGCACAGGATAGAGCACTGTGAGCTTCCTTCAGCTGCGCACATCGCATCCATTCGGAGGCTCGGTGTGGCGCCGTGTGTCCAACCGACGTTCGAGCTCATGTGGGGTGGCCCCGGCGGGATGATGGAGAAGCGTCTCGGGAGCGTGAGAGCGGCGCGCACTAACCCGTACAAGAGTCTGCTTGAGGCAGGCGTTTCTCTGGCGGGCGGGTCTGACTCGTACGTGACCCCTATGGATTCCCTTCTGGGTATTCACGCGGCAGTCAACAGGCCGAACGAAGCCGAGCGCATATCCGTCTTTGATGCTGTGTCGTTGTTCACAAGCGCTGCAGCCCGGATCTCGTTCGATGAGGGAAGAAGAGGAACGCTGGAACCCGGCAAGGAGGCCGATTTCGTCGTGCTTGAGAAAGACCCATTCGATGTTCCGCCGGATAGCATACGTGAGATTACAGTCACCGGGCTCTACAGAAACGGGCGGAGGCTCGCCTGTCCAGCCTAGATCGTCCGGGCGGTCGCTGGACTTGTCAGTGTCCTTTTCCAATGAAAAGGTTGTGCAGCCGGAGTTCTACCCGTGCTCCGCTCCCGGCCGGCAGCACGAGCAGCGTCGAGCGTCCCGTGGCGACGGAGCAGATGCATTCGGTCCCGGATCTTTCGAGTTCAGCGATGCTGCCGGCGACGACACCGCCGCACGCTGCTCCGCTGCCCACGATGGCGATCACGTCTGCATCCATCACAGTCATATCGGAAGCAAGCTCTGAGGCTTCGTCCGGCACAGAGCTTCCGGGCGTGTCGCGCGACATCACGACATCGATTCGCTCTCTGGAATGAACGATGAGCAGCGGAGATCCCGCTGGCTTCATCCATTGTGTCATCAGCGTGTGATCCGATCCCCGGGCCGACAGGAGGATCTGGTTTTCGAGAAGCGAGAGTCCGACGACAGGCGGCTCTTCCCCGTGTGGTTTCTTGAGAACGATCGTTCCGGCGTCGTCGCTGTCGCTCCCGGCGATGTGGATCTCGATCCCGCTACGCTCTGCGAAGCGGACCGCCTCCTCTTTGAGTATCCTCGCACCGAACCGGGCCAGTTCGGCCATGTCCTCATACGCTATTTCGTCGATGGGTCGCGCCGCCGGCACAAGGCGGGGATCAGCGGTGTGAACCGCGTCCACGTCGGTCAGGATTTCGCAGAGATCGGCCCTGAGAGCAGCTGCGAGGGCGACGGCCGTGGTGTCAGATCCCCCGCGGCCGAGTGTGGTGACATCCTTTGCCGTGCTGACACCCTGGAATCCACCGATGACGACGACATTTCCCCGTTCGAGCTCCTTAGCAACCCTGAACGGTCTCACCTCCAGGACACGTGCATCGGTGTGTCGGGTGTCGGTGATGATTCCGGCCTGCGAACCGGTGAAGGAAATCGCCGGACAGCCGATCGAGTTGAGAGCTATCGCCAGAAGCGACATCGATATGCGTTCTCCAGCACTCATGAGCATGTCGAGTTCGCGTTGCGCGGGCGCGTCAGTGAACCTCCTGGCTTCCCGCACCAGCCTGTCTGTTGTCTCACCACGGGCGGAGACCACGACGACGACGTCATCTCCCTGCCTCCTGAGGCCGGCCACCCTGTGTGCGACGCGCAGGACCAAGTCGTGATCCTGAACCGACGTACCACCGTATT
>JAUWBY010000328.1 GCA_030609605.1 Candidatus Eiseniibacteriota bacterium | reverse complement strand
GTATCCGGGCATGAAGGAGCGCACAATTCTCATGGACGCGCACTCCAAGACATATGCAATGACCGGGTGGCGCCTTGGCTACGCCGCCATGCCGAAGGCGATCGCTGAGAAATTCACTAAGCTCAACACGAACGTCTACTCCCATGCGACCACCTTCGTCCAGATCGCCGGTGTTGAGGCGCTCACGGGTCCGCAGGACAAGGTCAGTGAGATGCTGGCGATCTTCAAGCAGAGAAGAGACGCGATCGTGGACGGTCTCAACGACGTCAAGGGCTTCTCGTGCCTCAAGCCGAAGGGCGCGTTCTACGTGTTCCCGAACATCACAGAGACCGGCATGCCGTCCCAGGAGCTCGCTGACAGGATGCTCAATGACGCGGGTGTGGCCTGCTTGTCGGGCACCTGCTTCGGCAGTAACGGAGAAGGCTACCTCAGGTTCAGCTACGCCAACTCCCTTGAGAATATCGAGAAAGCGGTCGAGAACATCCGTAAGAATATGGCCTAGATGTAGCCCTCTGCACCATGGGGGCGACCACGATGGCCGCTCCCATGGGCAGCAGCGCGGACGTACACAAGGCGAGAGTGCGAATCGTGCACACGCTCAGAGTGGAAGGTACCCATGATTTCAGCGGTCGTACTGGCTGCGGGTGAGTCCCGGAGGATGGGGAAGAAGAAGGAGCTGCTCCCGATCGAGGGAACGCCGATGATCCGGCTTGTTGTGGACAAGCTCCTTGCCTCGAGCAGGATTGACGAGGTTATCGTAGTGCTCGGCGCTCACGCCGACGAGGTCGGCCTGGCGCTTTCCGGGATCATAGACGAGCGGCTTGAGCTTGTGGGAAACAGGCGGTTCAGCGACGGGATGGGAACATCCCTGGCGCAGGGCGTCAGTGCCTGCTCGTGGGGGACGGACGGCATCTTCGTTGTTTTGGGTGACGCCCCGTTCTTCCGCGCTGAGGATGTGGACAGACTGGTGGATTCCCACTCGCACGGAGCGGCGATCGCCGTGCCTGTGAGCGGGGGACGCCGCGGACATCCCATCCTCATCGACGGGTCCTACAGAGATGAACTCGCGGAACTGGACGGGGACGCAGGAGCGAGACACATCCTCGAGCGTGACGCGGACCGTATCGTCGAGGTCACGATCGAGGACGACGGTTTCCTGGTCGACATTGATGAAATGGATGACTACGAAGCCGTGAAGAACGGAATCAGCGGGGAGTAGGCGACGTCGCGGGCTGAGTGATTCGGCTTGGCGTGGGGTCGGTCTTTAGGCAATGCGCCGCCGAGCGCGGCAGCAAGAGGGAGCTCTAGCCATGGCGCTCAGGCTTGCGGATATCTACGAAGAGCTGGCGCGAATGCACCGAGAGGGAGTCTCGGGAGTCGTTGCGACAGTTGTGCGTACGGATGGCTCGACGCCCAGAAGCGCAGGCGCCAAGATGATCGTCTATGCGGACGGACGCATACTCGGTTCCGTTGGTGGTGGTGAGATCGAAAGCACCGTCATCAACGAGGCGGGAAGGATGATTGGGTCGAAGGAGAGCAAGCTCTTCTCATTCGATCTCGGCAGCGATCAAAGCATGGCCTGCGGTGGTGGCATGGACATCTTCCTCGAGCCCATCGCTTCCGGCCCGATGCTCGTCGTCATAGGCGCCGGACACGTCGGTCTGGCAGTGGCGCGGGCGGCCAGGCAGTCCGGGTTTCGTGTGGCGGTGGCTGACGACCGAGCGGACATGGTCTCTCTGGAACGATTCCCTTTCGCGGAGTTGCGACTCGTGGGGAATGAAGAACTCCTTGAGAGCGATCTCAAGGTGGATCGAGAGACTTTCGTGGTCGTAGTGACGAGGGGTCACCGGTTTGACAAGGAGTGGGTCAAGAAGCTGCTCACCATGAAGCTTGCTTACCTTGGAATGCTCGGGAGCGAGAAGAAGGTCACGGACGCATTCGCCGAGCTCGAAGCAGAGGGAGTGCCGCGCGTCAAACTCGACACTGTGCACGCTCCCATCGGGCTCGATATTGGAGCAGAGACTCCAGATGAGATCGCGATCAGCGTCATCGCCGAGATAATTGCAGTGAAGCACGGCATTAGAGATACGGCGAGGCTGATGAACAAGATGGGCTTCAAGGGGCGGGACAGAGAATGATGAAGCAGGATAGCCTGATTATCGTGAGGGGTGGGGGAGATCTCGGAAGCGGGGTCGTCTTCAGACTCGTGAACGCAGGCTACAGGGTTGTGGTCCTCGAAGCAGAGCGCCCCACGGTCGTCAGAAGGAAAGTCTCCTTTGCCCAGGCTGTGTTCGACGGGCGCGCGTCCGTTGAGGACATGCCCTCGGTGTTGATCACACTGGAAAAGCTTGAGACCGTCTCCGTCGGCTTCTGGGATCCGGAAGCCGCGGTGGGTCAACCAGTGCCCGTTGTCGTCGATCCGGAAGGGTGTTCGCTCGGCATTCTGAGTCCCGAGGTGG
>JAUWBY010000181.1 GCA_030609605.1 Candidatus Eiseniibacteriota bacterium | reverse complement strand
GAACGGGCACGATCGCAAGACGATACCGCGCCGTGACGAAGAAAGGCATGACGGAGATCATGAATGTCACGGCGAATGCGATGAGCAGTCCCGTTCTTCTTCGCTTTGCGGTGGCCAGCACGAGCCCCAGGATTCCCAGGGGCGCCACGACGGCGAACGAGCCGATCGGATTCCTGAGCACGGGTGCTAGGCGCTTCACGAAGTTCATGTCGTAGTGGTTCGGGATCTCGAAGTGGTTCCAGAAAAGCGTGAACTTCCGGCCGATTTGTCGGACCCACGCGTTTGGGTAGCTTCTCGCAAACCGGAAGGCCTCCCCCGCCCAGTAGTCGGACACCTCGCCGTCGGTGAGTGGCCGGCCGGTGGCGCGCTCAGCGGCTTCCCTGGATGCAAGGCGCAGATCGAAGCGCATCTCAGGTGGAACCTGGAAGACACCCGGAGCTCCGGGGTGGTTGCCTATGAAGAGATTGATGCCCCCGTTTGAGGAGACCGGAATGAGATCTCCCGATGATCTGTAGTTGTGAACAGTTGCCGGGAGAATCGTCACACCCACGGCTGCGAAGAAGATGATTCCCATGATCGCGGCAGCGCGACGCGAGCCGCCCTGTGTCTGGTCGATCCGTGTCCGGTCGACATGTGTTTGGTCGCGCCTTGATGTGGCGCGTCCGGCTACACGGTGCTTCGAGAGGGCGCTCACGTACAACCAGACGGCGCCGGTCGGTGCGAAGAGAAGAAGGTTGGGTTTTCCAAGAGCCGCCAGTCCCAAGAGAACGCCGGCCACGGCCGTCAGCCGCCGACTGCGGCGTTCGCCGGCAAGGAGCAGCAGTACAAGCATTGCTTCGACAAGCGTCAGCACGAGCGAGATCTCGAGAAGCTCCCCTTCGAAGAAGATGAATGGCACATAGATCGCGGCAAGGAATGCGGCGACAAGACCGGCCACACGACCGACCGTGAGCCTGCCGAGCTGAAAGATGAGAGCCACGGAGGCCGCCCCGATCAACGATTGTGTGGCTCTCACCACATCCAAATTGTCCGTGATGCGGGCCAATCCGGCGAGAACATATGGATAGAACGGGCAAGAGTGGAAGAAGGCGTGATCAGGGACCACGACACCCGACAGGATACCCAGCGCTCGCGCGTAGTAGATAGCCGGATCCCCAGTCAGAACACTGAAGAGCGGATGCCCGTGTATCTCAAGAAGATAGAGGGTCCTGAGAACCAGGGCCAGCAGAATGGCGCCGCCGAGCGCATAGCGCTGCGTGTTTTGCCTGTTGTCTTGTGTGTTTCCCAAGCTCATATCAGGTCGTCACGCTATCACATGGGACGCGCGCTCGGCAAGGTCGAACGAGACGATGACGGCGCCTCTTTCGAGACGCCGTCATCATTTCGACAGGAGATCGGATGGGACCGGCGGCCGCGCGACACGTGGGTGAATCGGAGGCCCGTGATGGGCTCGGACCACCGGTCCCGGAGGTCCAGAATCTACTCTGCGTCGACAACCTCATACGGCATGCCCCAGACAAGTGAGTCGTCGGGGTAGTCGCTGTCATAGATCGAATCGTGAGCAAGAGCCTGCACTGCGGCGCCGTGCGGACCCGGGTAGCTCACGGTCCATGAGCCCTGGAATGTCCCGTCGCCCTGGTACGTGAACGGCGATCTGTTATGCCTTGTGTGCAGGAACAGTATCGCATCTTCGGGCGGACCGGAGACGGTCACCGTGACTTCCTCACCCATCGCGAACGACATTATCTCGTCCGGTACCGCCATCAGTACAGACGGATCAGTGATGATGGTGTCGACGCTCGCACTCTGGACTTGAATCCACTCGATTTCCATTGTGAGAGTGTCGGAGCAGGCCACGAAGCCGGAGATGTCGGTCAGCGTCCACCGACCGCACCTGTAGTGGTTCTCACTTCCGTCGCCATGGAGCTCCTCCCAGTCATCGTCGCGCTCGAAGATGGCGTAGCGCGTGCCCTGGTGGTGCATCGGCTTTTCATACTCGACCATGTTCTGGTCACAGATGTTGAGCGTACCCCAGATCTCCTTGTGTACGGTCACGTCGCACGTGCCTTCTTCCGGATCGAAGAAGAACTCGAGGACAACGAGCCTCTCCGTAATCTCCCGCCAGAAGGTCAAGGGGTCGATAGGCTCTCTTGTGCCTGAGTCGCCTGATGTCAACTCGTCGCCATCGTACGGGCCCATCTCAGCGAAGAAGCCGTGGTCTTCCGTGAACTCGCGAAGCTCAGCTTCCCCGTCAACCTCGGCCGGGCTACCTGTCAGTGTGGCGTCACCGCAGCCGGACAGCGCGAACGCACCGACACTCACGAGCGCCGCGAATGTGACTACGGACAGCCATCTCCTTCTCATCAGTACCTCCTCTATGCGTCGAGTGGTGGTTCTCCCCTGCACCGATTGGAGGACATCAGGGACGGTTTTGTTCCCGGATTCTGTTGCCGGAATGGGGGCCACGGTGTGCGAAGCCGGGCGCAGCGGCCGCGCATCGGTGAAGCAAAATGGACGTATCGAGTCGATCAGGGGGATTCGGTGCTCGCGGGCGTGCTGGGGTGATGGATGACACTGAGCCTTATCCATGCCGGGGCCGGAGCATCCTCGATCACGGCCGGCTCGAAGAGCCACTGCATCGCCGCTACGGTCATCGATACGTCGATGCTGCAGTCGGAGCCCGGGCTCTCAATGATGCGAACGTCGCTCACGCGACCGGTGCGATCCACGAGAAGGTCCACCACTGTCGCCTCAGTGGGAGTGAGAGGATGAGCGTCGGTCGGAAGATCAGGCTCGATCCACCTGAGCAAAATCGGAAGACGGTCGAACTTCGACATGCTGTCGGGTGGATCCGATGACAGCTCAATCGGCCAAGTGTACGGTGCGAATCGCGGGAGCGACGCGAGATCGGGAAAACCGACTAGAAGGCTTTTCGTCTCGATCGCGGGGTCGATGGCGTACGCCTTGGCCATCTCTGCCTCCGCATCTCCCCAGGAGACACCGGAAGTCCTGAACAGTTCAGCAAGACGGTAGTAGGCTTTCGCCGCGGCGGGTTCAGTCACACCGACGAGATCTGCATAGATGCGGTAGAGTCTGTCGGCCTCCCTGTCGAGTCCGAGCTGCGCGCGGCAAATGGCGAGTCCGTAGATCGCCTCACGATCGACATCCGGGTGCACTTCCGATGCTCCGGCAGAACCCGCTGCTAGTCTCGATGTGAGTTCCTCTCCCACCGCATGTTCGAATCCGAGGGCCGCACGTTCGAATTCGCCGCTTCGCAGAAGAGCCGCTGCAAGCGCCGCTCGCGCTTCGGCGAGATCCGGGTCGAGTGCTACCGCGGCCTCGAGGTCGGTCAGGCCCCTCCGCATCTGGTGGCCCTTGAAGAGCCGCACTCCTCTTGCGACAAGCGCCTCCGCAGTTGTGCCATCGGGCGGATCCGCCGTGCACTGTCGTGGCGCGGCAGCCAGAAGCAGCAGCACGACTGTGAGCCCGACACAGCATAGGCGTGCCGTGGCAGACATCCGTGTACTGGACCGTGAATCCGTCCCTCTCACTTCCCGAAACCCCTTCTCAGCGTACTCCAGAGGCTCGATAAGCGCCTCTGAGGCCCGTTCTCTGCCGCGGGTGCCCTTCCCCCCCTGAGGTGGGAAGGAAGGGCTCGCCACAGCGGTTCTCAACGGTCATGTCAATTGGCAACAGTTGACTCTTCGTTTAGCCTTGCGGCTATGGCTGCGGACGCTCGTCGAAGATGCGGCCAGCGAGCAGCAGCCAGGCTCTGGTTCACTGCCTGACGCGAGATGTCCAGGTGAGACGCGACCTGCTGCTGCGTGTCGGATTCCTTGACGAGGGCGATGATCTGCTTCTGCCGCTCGGTCATGGAATCGTATGCCTCAAGCACGAGATCGATCAGGGATGCCAGCACGGAGTCGTCGCCCGGCCGGCGGACGAGAATGCGGGCATCACGCGGATCGGTGGCTTCCAGTGCACTCAGAGCAGACCTCGATGCTTCCTCGATCGCGAGATAGACAGGCTCAGCGCCTCCTCCTTCGCGAGGGACGCCGGCGTCTCCGCCGCCGGTTGCGGTGCGATCAGGTGCGGGTGCGCCACTCGTCTCCGGCTCTTGCGCCAAGGCTATTGCGAACGTTGTCCGCAGAGGGCGAGCGAGATCGGCGACGGCGAGGATCACATTGAGAGCTTTGGAGGGCGACGCCAGGGGCAGAAGCAAGGCCCCATCCGGAGTCGGCTCCGATGGTCCTGCCAGTGCCTGAGGATCCGATCCTACGAGTGCGGCCGCCGCATCTCTGAGTTGTTCCACGGCAGTCCTGTCGCTACGCTCGCGGCCCTCGGTGCCCCAGGCGCGCACAGCAAGCACGGCCACCGACTTCCCTCTCGCCATATGCTGAGCAGCTCCGGTTGTCGGGTGGTACCCGTGACCTGGACAGCGCTAACGGCTGCACTCGATCGCGGCGTACACATTGTGATCGCTCACACTCTCGAAGTTCTCCGCTTCGATGCGGTACCAGTGCACCCGGACATCGGAGTCGAGGCGCTCGGCCACACCGCGGACAAGATCCTCCACGAAGACGGGGTTGTCCATAGCGGCGTCGATGACGACACGCTCGTCGTCGCCTGTGAGGAGAGGATAGACCGGGGCGCTGGCAGAGGACTCGGCGATCTCGACGAGCTCCTCGAGAGCGACGTGGCCGTCGAAACGCACAGAGATCGTCACATACCCGCGCTGGCTGTGCCCCGGTCCGCCGGTTGCTTCCTGTGAGCATGGGCAGACCGTCATAACCGGCACTTCGACCGTGAGAACGAAATCGAATTCTCCCTCGAGTGACGCGGAGATCATCGCCGGGCAGGCCATGAGACTCCTTGCACCGGAGGCCGGTGCCCTCTTCCCGACGAAGAAGGTGAAGTCGACATCAACGAAGGCGCTTTCGGCTCCAAGTTCGTTCCTGACCGTGTCCAGAAGCCGCTCCATACCGGAGGGCGTCAGCGGTTCGGCGAAGTCCGCGAGAATGCGGGCGAATCGGCTCATGTGGAC
>JAUWBY010000211.1 GCA_030609605.1 Candidatus Eiseniibacteriota bacterium | reverse complement strand
GAGATCAAAAGTCCCGATACTCGCGTCGATCTCCATCACGTCGGGGCTGCAGTGGAACTCCACGTTCCCGCCCAAGCCGTGCTCCTCGATCCGCTGCCTGCAGATGTCGATGCTTTCGTGATCGATCTCGAACGCGCACACGCGCGAGGATCGCGTCGCCAGGGGAACTGTCGTTGATCCTGTCCCGCAACCGAAATCGAGGATGCGCTTATCCTTGAGAGCGCCGCAATGATACTCGATCTCCGGGCAGAGCTGTGTTTCGAACCAGACCAGCCGGCTCTCGGGACCACCCAGATGATCCCGCAAGTAGTTGCTGTAGTTCGGCCAGGACTCCTTGCCCCTGTGCAGGTCGACGATGCGCTGCAGGAAGTCGTGGGAATACTCGAACGTATGATCGAGCTGTGTGACCATCAGCGTGCTCTCCTCCAGCCCGATGCGCTAGTGCCGCTTTCATCTCCCCGATCGCTCACACACAGTGGATGCTCTACTCGCCTACCGGCACAAGGACGAATCGCGGCCAGTATAGAGAACATGCGCCCTGTCGCGCAAAGAGATCCCAGAAATCGAAACTGTTCGTGGCGTACGTGACGACGAGGTCGGCGGCGTGCGGACCGGCCAGCTCCGGGTGAGCCTTCGCCGCGTACACGAACGGCCGCGGACCATCCGACTCAGGCGGGCGGTAGACAACGATTGGGGAGCTCCACGGACCTGTGTTTCTCACCATTTCGGATTCCGAGCGCACATGGGCGCTCGACTTCGCAATGAACGTGTCACCGAAGAGCCAGACCGTGCGGCCGTCGGCGAGTGGGATCGAGAGCGCGGCGTCGGCCCCGAGCCAACGTGGATCCCGGCGGAAAAGCTCCTCGGCTTCTGTGAACGCGCGTCCCGTTGGACTGATCGCTGCAGCGTGCGATGTCGAGCAGACGATGGTCCAAGACGCTACAAGGATCAATGTGAGCCGCATGGCCGTGCTGCATTGATTGCCTGTGATCCTCGTCCTCATTCGTGGGCACTCTTTCCTCAAGCAGCTGACAAACCGCGTGTCAGCGTGTGCCACCCAACCTTGAACATGGCTACCGCAGGTGTCCCCAGCGTCGAGCAATCCCGGCGTCCCACGCAATCCCCTCGTTGAACTCCTCAGCCGAAGCCTGGCGGAAGCTGGGGTTCGGACTCTGCGCCCGTGCGTGCTCCAGGTTGCTCTCGTTTACCCAACCGGGAATTGGGGTGACACCCACATACTCCGAGATCGGCTTCGTGTAGATCCAGCCATCACAGAAGTCCGCCAGCTTGAACCCCTCGTATCCGTGACAGTACACAGCATCCTCGACGCTGAGTTCCCCGAACGGACTTTCATCAAGATCGAACCCTACTGGGCGCGGGCCCTCTGCCAGCATAAGGGCGTCGATGACACCATCTGCGGGATGACGCATGCGCGAACCGTACCCTTCCCGCCCGCTCCATGGAGCATGCAAGAAGATGGTCACTGCGCGCTTGCCAAGCGCGGCGAAGACGTGGTTGCCGCAACGTAGACTTGAGTCGAAGCGCCTGAACTCACCCTCAATGACTATCGGCTGACGGTACTCGGTGAAAGCGTGGTGAATGCCGCAGTGAACCAGCACCTTCTCACCCAAGCCGACTGCATCGAGAATCACGCCTGCCCAGTCCTCCTCGCTGCCGCCACGCCACACTTTTCGCATGATGGCAGAATCGTCCCGGTCCGCGTCGGCCGTAATGAAGCTCCAGTCAGGGGAATTGTTGATTCCGAGGATCCTGAACCGTGGAGTTCCCTCAGGCAGTCCTTTGTTCAGCGACCATGCGGACCGGAGGATGTCGACGTACTCACGATAGCCCCACCAGACGAACTGCCGAAAGATGATCTCGCGCGCCAGGTCTTCGTCCCACTCCGACGCAGAGAGCAGCGAGTCAATCAGCGCCTGATCTTCCCTGCGACCGAACTCTGTGGCCAGAGTGCGCACACCGGCCTCGTAGAGCGGCTCGATCAGAGACTGCACGAGAAGGACATTGTGCTTCACCCGGTGTTGTTCGCCGAGGAAGACCACGTCGTGATCTGAGAAGAGACCGACGACATAGTCCTCCGGCGCATCCCCTTCCACTTCGAGCCACGCGGCCAGCTTCGACTGGAGCACGGGATCGATAGGTGGCGGATCCGCAGGCTCAGACCCGCCGATTGAGCACGCAGGAAGAACAAGAAGACTGATGAACACCAAGCCTA
The DNA here is from genome assembly GCA_030609605.1 of Candidatus Eiseniibacteriota bacterium. Classification (GTDB taxonomy): domain Bacteria; phylum Joyebacterota; class Joyebacteria; order Joyebacterales; family Joyebacteraceae; genus Joyebacterum. The sequence continues at coordinate 2,190 of JAUWBY010000211.1, read as the reverse complement.
TTGCCACTCTCATGCCGAGCCTCCTTACAATCCTGGTCTGCCAGCATGGATTCCGCTGAGGTGAAACCCAGCAGCTCGCACAACAGCGCCTCTCGTCGTTCGTTCCTCACAATCGAATCTGTATGAACAAGAACCCTGAACCTCATTTGCAGAAGATCCAGCTAGTACGCGATCACGTTGAGAGTGAACTCGACAGTCAAGACGTTCGTCGAAATATCCCATCCTTCTTCCTCAGTCGAGGGATTCCCCCAGCAGACATTCCCCTCGATGTACCAGTGGGGCGCGAACTCGTACCCGGCGCCCGCGGACACACCAATTCCGAGCCAGTCGTCGGACTCCTCTTCGAATGGTGCCGCCCACGATGAGAAGCCGACCCCCGCGGTCAGAAAGGCGGAAGGAGCCGCGGGCTGAAAGAAGTACGTGACCCCCAGGCCCCCGATGCCATGGGCGATGGTAACGTCATGTCCACATGCGCTGTCTATGTCGAACCACGACACCTTGCTCATCCAGTAGATCTCCACGACATCGCTCGGTGCGTAGCCGATCTTGAAATCGCTCATGATGGGGAACTCGCTCTCACTGTCACTGGTGTCGCTAAAGCCCCCGTACGCCATCGTCTGCGTGTACGAGAGCGACCCAGCTCCCACTCCGACCCCAAGAATGAAACCCTGCCGCTCACCGTCGAATGCGTTGGCGACAGTGGCAGTGCCGAGAATCACTGCGAGCGCGATCGACGCGAGAGTACGTGTTCGCTTCATCTCACTTCCTCCAGTTGAGAGTGTTGATTTCCACAAGGGACGAACCGGCGGGGTGATCACACCTCCGGAGCAATGCTCAGCGGCCGACGAGACAGGCAAACTCGTCATTTGCCCCCAGATTCGAAACTGCAGCGGCCGGGCGCCCGGGACTCGGGATCAGCCCGATTCCCGGAGTCCCAGAAGACGAAGGCGCAATCGTCGTAGAAGGAGATGTGTCCGCCAGGCAACGATCTGCGTACCATGTCGCCAAACTCATCCCTTCGCATAGGGCTCCCCAGTTCGAGGAACGCAGGCGAAGTGCCACGGATCGGCTCTCTTATGAATGCGCTATCGTAGTTGGCCTTTATTCTCGCGAGGCAACGCACGGGGTCGCTTAGATGATGGAGGACTCCCCACACGACCGCCAGATCGCCGACCGGCACACAGTTCTCGAGATCCATGAACTGGGCATCGATGCCTCTCGACTTGGCCCTTCGAACGAGCGCGGGGTTGACGTCGAAGCCTCGGAGGCTGACCGGCTGAAGGATCTCGCGCAGGAGAACCGTCAGCTTCCCGTCGCCACACCCCAGATCATCGACTTGACGTCCGCGGAGGTGTGACGGAAGAACTTCCCTCAGGCAGTCGAGTTGCCGGAGGACATGGGAACCTATCATGACGTTGTTCCCGAACACCGTATGCAGAAGTCGCTCGACGGTCACGCGAGCCACTCTCTGTCGACTCTTTGTCATAAGCTCTCTCCCAGGCGGCGTGCTTCGGCACAATGCATGTTCTCCGCGAATCGTATGCACGATATCACGCCGTGCGTTTCGTGTCACGTCTCTCGGCGGGCTCCTCACAGTTAACGACAGGTGTCGGCGGTTCCCCCCGTCAGAACCCGAAGCCTTCGTCATTGCTCCGGAAGTATGTGGCAGCCTGACCTGTAGACCCAGTCTCACGATCGGTGATACTGACCAGCACGACATGTCTACCGGAACCAAGCGCCGGCCGCTCCACCTGTAACAAGCAGACCCGCAACGCTTCTCGTTGAGAAGTCGCTGGATTCACATAGAACTCATAGTACCACTGAAGGGACTCGATAGCCGCAGGCCGATCGTCCACTGTGACCCGGATGTGTTCTGCATCGAGCGACGGAGCGATGTCAAGCACATGTATCACGTCGCCTCCCAATTCAGCATCCCGGATTTCTCCGCCGGCCAGGAAGCAGTCGAGAGACATCGGCCGGAAGGACACGAACAGAGACGGAGCGCCTCCTTTCGAGTTCCAGACAGCCAGGTTGTAGACCTCGAGTCCGTCTACCACTGCATCCAACTCAAGATCCTCGGTCAGATCAACGTTCCAGCCCCAGAACTCCAGAGTCTCAGCTCCATACCGATCATCGTGGATGGCCACGGCGTTGTACAACCCCTGCGGCACCGGTATGTGGTAGCGTCCG
>JAUWBY010000184.1 GCA_030609605.1 Candidatus Eiseniibacteriota bacterium | reverse complement strand
AGAATCGTGCAACGAGCTCATCCTTGACAGGGTGGGCTCGTTGCGTACTGGCTCCCCGGATTGGCCTTCATCCCCGCGGGGCTCGGCAGTCAGTGCCCCTCATCCCGTTGACCGGCGCGGCAGGCGCGGGTGGCGCCCACGCGACCGAGTGCGACGCTTCGAGTCTCGTCGGAACGTGGGCCGTGAGCGGCCCCGATGACGAGACGTACTACACGTTCCGCGCCGACGGGTCGTTCACCGCGTACGACACAGATGCGAACGGCAAGAGATGCGAGTGGAACGGGACGTACGAGATCGACTCGCACAACGGCTACTGCCTGGGCAAGATCACAACTGAGCACGACGAGTGCGACACCGACGCCGTAGGATACGTGCTCGAGTGCGCGTTGTCCTTCGAGAGCGACGGATCGTTCCAGACGGAGTCAGAGCAGGGCGTGTGGCGCTTCACGGCGCCGGGCGGCGAAGAGCCACCGCGACCGTCCGAGGACGAGATGGAGCAGATGCTGGCCGTCATCCAGTGGATGACGCCGTTCCGCTTCGGGAAGGACCTCAAGGAAGGCGATTGGGCCAAGTACGGGATGCTCTCCGGCGACCCGACGCAGACCACGGAGATCCGAGTCGACGGGAGCGAGAAGGGCGGCACCTGGATCGTGGAGACAATCACGGACGGAAGTGAGTCCTCCGAGGTGCGTCTTCTCATCGACCTCGGCACCATGCAGGTGCTCGATGGTTTCAGGATCGACGAGCAGGGCGACAAGGAGTCCGCGGCACCCCTTGACGACGACAGGGTCGCCGAGATCATGGAGCTGGTAATGGCGCCGGAGATGCCGGGGATGCCCCAGGGGCTCGCGTTCGCCGGGCTCGAGAAGTGCGGGACGGAGGAAGTGAGCGGCCCGTTCGGCTCTCTCCCGTGCGCCTGCCTGCAGGCGCAGCTCACCAAGGAGTCTTTGGAGCAGATACCTCCCGCGCACACAGAGCAGATAATCGCGGCCACGAGGCTGTACTTGAGCGACGAGGTCCCGAAGCTCATGCCGCTTCAGGCGGCGACGCTGCCGGCCCTGCTCGCGCCCGACGACTTCGGGCAGGTCAAGAGCGGCCTCGTGAAGTGCCCGACCTTCGTCCTCCTCTCTCACAGCGGGCAGTAGAACACCGAACAGAAGAGAGCGCGGCGGGGACCCTGGTCCTCGCCGCGCTTGTGTTGTCTCCGGGTAGCGGGGCGCCGGCGCCCCGCTACCCCCGCTGCGCGCGATGTAGTGGGCCACCTTGAGGCCCCTCGCCCACATCGCCAGAATCCTCTGGTCCCGCGTTCCTCGTCCTCGAGCATGTCCATGACGTCGTCCAGCGTCTCGGTCGGTCCCGTGCTGAAGAGGTTGGCTCCCTAGTGTCCGACGTGCTGCGCGTCTTGATCTCGCCCTCCAGCAGCTTCTTGAGCAGCTCCACCGCCAAGTTTCGCTGGGGCATGCCGCGCACTTCCGCTAAGAACTCGTCCGAGAGAATAGAGATGTCCGGCTTCCTCAGCCCGGCGGCCGCGAAGAGGTCGATCGGGCAACCAGTATCGTGTCGGAGGCCGTCCGGCGGCTCCAGCCCTCCCTCGGTCGACCCTGACGTAATAGTGGGGAGCGACACCGACGACGCGGCTGTCTATCGCATCAGCAAGGAACTGGCGATCGTCGAGACAGTAGACTTCTTCACGCCGGTGGTAGATGATCCCTACCTCTTCGGCGCGATCTCGGCGGCGAACTCGCTCTCTGACATCTACGCCATGGGCGCACGGCCGGGTGATGCGCTGGTGCTGACTAAACCGGTGGGCGTCGGGATCATCTCCACGGCCGTCAAGAGCGGCTTGGCGGACGACGCTGTTGCCCGGGAGGCCGGCGAGCTGATGGCGACCCTGAACCGCGCGGCCTCTGAAGTGATGCTCGATGTCGGGGCTCACGCCAGCGCGACGGGTCCTTCTCGTTGGAGCGAGCGTTGCCGGGAGGAGGAACAGAGCTGCGAGGGCGAGCGCGCCGGTTCTGAGGGTTCTCAGTCTCACAGTCTCACGGATATCATGCTGTTGAGCTACTTGTTCGTCCTCCGACGCGTCAACCCCGCTCCGGCGTGTTCATCTGACAACCTCCGTGCGGTGACGCAGTACCCTCTACACGGGGAGCAGGTGAGCCAAGGACGGCGGAACGGAATTCGTGAGACGTGCGGTCTGTTGAGCCAGATCGGGCTTCTCCGGCTAGTCCAGGCGAGACTCCAAGTGCTTGAGCTTGCCCTTGAGGTAGAGAGAAAGTGCCTCATCGATCTCGCGCACATCGGTGGTGATGACCTCCAATCCGGCGTCCCTGAAGAACTCGTGTGCACCGGTCCCCATGAGTCCTGCGATCACCACATCGCAGTCGGTGAGAAGTCCGTACATCAGCCGGTGTCTACTCTCGGCATCCGGTCCGAAGCCGTGCTCCCCTTCGTCGCTGGTCTGTGGATGCGTCTCCTCAGCGGCGAAGCGCTGGTGGCCAGGCTTCTCGCGTACCTCCATCTTGGTGATCTCCCCGTGCTCCACGGTGAACACGGCGATGTACGGGCACGCGCCGAAGTGGGCACCGACGCGGACCTTGTCCTCAGTCGCCACTGCTATCTTCATTCCTGCCTCCTCTGGCCTCGGGGCCAGCAGCTGGACCAGTTGCACCGCCGGGAGAACGGGGCGCGTCCCCGCTAGTCTTCGACAAGGAGCATACGTTCAAAAGGTACTGTTTTGACCGCGTCAGCTACCTCGCTTCTCCCAGCGACGAACTTGGGTGCGGCGGTCGCGCCGCCCTTCTTGAATCTCGAGCGCAGCTCCAGGAAGTCCTTGCTATACATCCTGTCGGTTCCCCTGAAGGTGAGCCTCTCTCCCGTGGATAGGATCGTGACTTCATACCAGCTGTCATCGAGTCTCAGGTTCTCCGAGTCGGTGGCGTTCTCCGCGTATGCGAAGGCAGCGACGCTCAACACGTCCTCGAAGATCTCCCTCATACCGTCAGTGGACCAGCCTGTCACGACGGACACGTCGTCGGGGTGGAACGCGCCGTCGTCCCACATTCCAGACAGCATCTGGCCGATTCGGAAGCCGATGGCCCTGCAGATGCAGAGCTTCGTTCGCCCGCTCTCCTGTTCTGTCGATGCTTCCTCAAGGTCCAGGGTGTCCCGTTCTCCGGAGCGGTGCTTGGCGATGACCAGCTCGTTGGTCGATAGCCTGGTGATGAGTCGGGGCGGCAGCATCGCAGCGAACTCCTCCGCACTCGCCAGCATCTCGCCGGCAACTTGCTGCGCTGTCGTGCCACGTTCCCTAAGCGTGGGCCACCACGCTGCGTAGGTGCTGTTATGGATGAGTTCGTCCACGCTACGGTCTCCGTACCTCATGTGCCAGTGCGCCATGCCTCCCTCATGGGCGTGTATCTCGGTGGCGATGACGTGCCTGTACTCTGCACAGGCTCCGTCCACGGACCGCGCTTCGAACGTGTACCAGTGGAACTCGTACTCGCCGAACGAGGCCATCTTCACACCGGCAAACTCGTAGTCACACTCGGCAAGGAGCGTGACTCCGTCCGCCGCGTAGAACCTGATCGCACCGTCGGCAATCCGGAGGGCGCCGAAGCCCGTCGCATACCACGATGCCAACACCGACGCTACGTCATCCGCGTTGTAGCCGCGTGCCGTGCTGGCCACGGCCTCGCAGGCTGGTTGCATGGCCGGGTCTTCAGCCAAGGAGCTGGCACTGATCCAGCTCCCCTCCCAGTCAGCAAGCGAAACGTGCTCGGAGTCCCCGGAGCACGCGCAAGGCGCCACCAACAACAGGCACAGAATCGCCGCGGACATGAATCTCTGTGACATCTTCGGAGCCCTCCTTCTTGAGTCGCGCTGTCCTGGCCGGCTCTGCCGGCATCAATGAACTGCGCCTCTTCAACGTCCATGTCTCGCACTCTTTGGACGAGCTGTGGCATGCTCTCGACCCGGTAGCCGTTGAGGATGTGGCCGCCGAACGCATCGCATATGAGGAATGTGCCGCCGGGGCGGAGGACCCGAACGACCTCCCAAAGGAGAGCTGTTCGGTCCGGCACCTTGACCTCATGGAACGCGAAGCTGCTCACTACGAGTCCGAACTCTCCCGTCTCGAACGGGAGCCTCGCCTCATCACCTTGCCTCTGCTGTCCCAGAGCGTTTCCAGTTGTTGAGCGAAGCTGTCGTGAAGACGATGGAGGTCGAGTGCCCTGAGGTGTTGAGGGCAATCGCGAGGACGACGCACACAGTGCCGGCCGCGGCCAACGCACCGATGATGTACCTGTTGGCTCCGTATCCGTAGTATGGCCGTTCCTGGTCCCCCTTCACAGGCGGTACTCCTCCCTGGTCGTCTGTGCGAGTCAACTCACGACTTGCTCGTTCTTGAGCCCGCCTCGCTCTTCCGGCCGATCTCGAGGTCCATGGGGCCCATGGGCGTATCGAGCGTCCGTCCACGCACCGACTTGAATCCGACTCGAAGCATGGAGCTGGCGATGTCTCCCTGCTCGAACGCCATGTCCCTTCCCATCATCCCCCATCCCATCCACGCCAGGACCATTTCCTCCAGCTTCGTGCTTCCGCGTGTGAGGCCGTCGAGCAGGAACGTCGTGTTTCCCGCGTGACCATCGATCGACTGCGCCACGGCTTCGGCCAACCTCGGGACGGACAGGTGGTCGAAGACACCTGGTTCCACAACAGCAAGCATGAGCTTTCAGCGGATCGGCCCGAGCACCGTCGCATCGTAGATCCGGTCGAAAGCTACCGCCATCTCGGGCAGCCGATTCATGGTGTCCTCCCTCGGCAGGGTTGGACTGGTGAATCCTGTCGGCAACCCGGCTGGCGGCGCCAGCCCACTACTTGATCAAGACCATCCTGCCCTCGGTGTCGCCTGCTGCGGTCTCAAGAACGTAGAAGTAGACACCGGAGGAAGTGGGACGACCGTGGTCATCCGTACCGTCCC
>JAUWBY010000109.1 GCA_030609605.1 Candidatus Eiseniibacteriota bacterium | reverse complement strand
GTCGCACTCAAGCGGCTCACGGGCATCACGCGCACGCACCTGACCCACGATCGGGACATTGTGAACCGGAACGACGACTCCGTGGTGCTTGTTGAAATAGGTCGCGTCCTCATGTCCAGGCGCTCTCGCGGCTACGCGCCGTATCCGATCGATCTCGAGAACGACTCCGCTCCAGCGACGAGCGCCCCGACGGGCAAGTTGCCGGCTGGGAGTGTTCCGGCGGGGGACGGGCTTCTGGGGAGCGCGCCAACGCCCGAAGGCATCCCTGCCGTCCTGGCCTGTGGTACCGAGCTCAAGAACACGTTCACCCTTCTCGATGGAAGTCGCGCGTACGTGAGCCAGCACATCGGCGACATGGAGAATCAGCCGACGCTCGATTTCTATGAAGAGATGCTGGAGCGGTTCCTCAGGTGGTTCAGGGTTGAGCCTGGGATCGTTGCTCATGATCTCCATCCCGATTACCTTGCAACGAGGTTCGCCAAACGCTACGCGGCGGAGGCCGGCAACCACGTGCGCCTCGTCGGAGTGCAGCATCATCACGCGCACATCGTGTCGGTAATGGCGGAGAACGGAGTCACCGACACGGCGATCGGTCTTGCCCTCGACGGTACTGGATACGGCACGGATGGAGCGATCTGGGGCTGCGAGTTCCTCATCGCCGACAGGAGTGATTTCGAGCGAGCGGGCCATCTTAAGTACACGCCGCTCCCCGGCGGCGATGCGGCGATCCGTCATCCGTACCGCGTGGCTCTTGCGCATCTCCACGCTGCGGGGGAATGTGATCTCTCCGGCATTGGGCACCGTCTCTTCCCGGAGATTGATGGGGGTGAACTCGATCTCGTCGTTCAGCAGATCGAGAAGAACCTGAACTGCATCGCGACATCGAGTGCGGGGCGTCTCTTCGACGCCGTCTCGGCGATCCTCGGTGTCTGCCACGAGATAAGCTACGAGGCGCAGGCCGCAATCGAGCTCGAGTCGCTTATCAATCGAGATGATGATGGGGCGAGCGAGCCACACTACCCATACGAACTCATCGAGGCCGAGAGAGGATTCGTGGTTGATACGGGGCCGACGGTACTGGCAGTTCTGGCCGATGTGCTCGCAGGAACTGCGCGCGAGGTCGTCGCTCAGGCGTTCCACAATACCGTCGTGCGCTTCGCGACCGACGCCTGCAGCGTGATAGCGCGGGCATCGGGCATCGGTACCGTAGCGCTATCAGGCGGCGTCTTTCAGAACCGCTATCTCCTGACGAAACTCGTCTCGTCGCTCGAAACCGGCGGGTTCAGAGTGCTTCTCAATAGAGAAGTCCCGGCGAATGACGGTGGCGTCTCCCTGGGACAGGCAGTCGTTGCTGGCGAGCGGGCCGCCCGAGGCTTAGAATAGAGCGTTGTGAAAATCTGGTCTCGGGAGACGCGACTCAGCGCGGAGCAAGTGAGATCAGCGCAGGACAAGTGAGACCAACACGGGAAGGCAGAGGGAACCATGTGTCTGGCAGTACCAGGCAGGGTCACGTCGATAGAGAGTGGCATCGCGAAGGTCGACTTCGGGGGGATCTCGCAGGAGGCGAACCTCACGCTCGTTCCTGAAGCAAAGGTCGGCGACTACGTTCTTGTCCACGCCGGTTTCGCGATCCAGCGGCTCGACGAGGCGGAAGCTGAGGAGACGCTGCGGCTCTTTCAGGAGTTGGCAGAGGCGGCCGACAGGGAAGAGCGCGAGAGGCGTAGGAGATGACCGATCCAGTCATGGAAGTCGAGTCGTTTCGGTCTGAGTCCGCAGCGCGGGTTCTTCTCGGACGGATAGAGCGTCTTCTGAAGAGAGCCGGCGCGACTACAGACAAGCCCGTCGCACTGATGGAGGTCTGCGGGACTCACACGGTCGCCATCTCGCGCTTCGGCCTGAGGTCGCTTCTTCCGGGTTCACTGAGGCTTCTCTCCGGTCCCGGGTGTCCAGTCTGCGTCACGCCGCTCATCGAGATAGACAGATCGATCGCGGCCGCGGAGACGCCGGGCACGATCGTCGCCACATTCGGCGACATGATGCGTGTTCCCGGATCACGTTCTTCTCTGGAGAGTGCGCGCACGGACGGAGCCGACATCCGCATCGTCTACAGCCCGATGGACTCGCTTCAGATGGCGCGGGAGAATCCGGGACGTGAGATCGTCTTCCTGGGCGTGGGATTCGAGACGACTTCACCGACGATCGCGGCGACGATCCTGGCTGCTGAACGAGAGGGACTGGGCAACTTCTCCATTCTTCCGTTCTTCAAGACCGTCCCTGAGGCGCTCGATATGTTGGCGGCGATTCCGGACCGTCCTCTCGAGGGTTTCATCTGCCCGGGGCATGCGAGCGTCATCATCGGCGCCGATGCGTATGAACCGGTGGCTTGCAACCGCGATATGCCGTGTGTCGTGGTGGGGTTCGAACCACTCGACATCCTCTCAGGCATTGAGGCGCTGCTGCAACAGGTGGCCGCGATCAGAACGGGCCAGGGCCACGCCAGGGTAGAGGTGCGATACAAGAGGGCCGTTACGAGCACGGGCAACATCGCGGCGCAGGAACTCCTGCGAGAGGTATTCCAGCCGTGCGATGCTGAGTGGCGGGGCATCGGCGTCATTCCTGGAAGCGGCCACGATCTGAGCGAGCGCTACCGTAGGTTCGACGCGCGTGAACGACTGTCGCTGGATGTGGCCCAGCCCATTGAACAACCGGGCTGTGTCTGCGGGGAGATCATGCTGGGACGCAAGCTCCCGACTGATTGCCCGCTCTTTGGTGAGGCGTGCACGCCCCGGCGACCGGTCGGTCCGTGTATGGTGTCTACCGAAGGATCGTGCGCCGCGTTCTACAAGTACGAGAGGTGACCTGATGGGCAACGACGACAGGGTGAAGCTCGCGCACGGTAGCGGCGGCGCACTCATGCACGAACTGATCGAGAGCCTGATCGTACCGCGACTCGCGAATCCAATCCTCGAATCACTCGAGGACTCTGCTGAGCTGCCGGACCTGGGCGGTCACAAACTCGAGGGTGGGCGCGTAGCATTCACGACCGACTCGTACGTCGTGCAGCCGCTATTCTTCCCCGGCGGTGATATCGGAAAGCTGGCCGTGGCCGGTACCGTCAACGATCTTTCCATGAAGGGAGCAACCCCTCTCTACCTCACGCTCGGCCTGATCATCGAAGAGGGCCTCAAGCTCTCTGTGCTGGAAGAGATCATCGACTCGATCGCGAAGGCGGCCGCGGCCGCCAGAGTATCGATCGTCGCCGGCGACACGAAGGTTGTGGAACACGGGTCGGTAGGCGGCATCATAATCAACACCGCCGGCATCGGTGTCATCCCCGACGGCGTGTCAATCTCGGCCGCACGCGCTCAAGAGGGCGATGTCGTGATTCTCTCCGGGACGATCGGGGATCACGAGACCGCCATTCTGGTCGCTCGCGAGGAGCTCAAGCTGGATGAGGTCATTGAGAGCGATTGCGCATGTCTGAATGGGTTGGTTGACATGTTGCTTCGCGCATGTCCGGACGTTCACGTGCTCAGGGATCCGACACGGGGAGGTCTTGGGACCACGCTCAATGAGATTGCGTCGATGTCCGGTCTCGGGATCACGATTCGAGAAGCGGACATTCCGGTGGCCGGAAAGGTCCGTGCCGTCTGCAGCATACTCGGCTACGATCCCATCTACATGGCGAACGAGGGGAAAGTGATAGTCATAGTTCCCGAGGACGGCGCCAACACGGTTCTCAAAGCGATGCGGTCGCACCCTCTCGGTCTTGAAGCAACGGCAATAGGAACCGTGGGTGGGAAGCCCGGGGTCTATCTGAGAACCGAAGTAGGGGGCTTGAGGCCGATAGTGATGCTGGAAGGCGTCCAGCTGCCGCGGATCTGCTAGGCATCGCGGCGGATGCCGACATTGCGGCCACAGGCCGGGACGGAGACCACCGCGCCCGCCATGCCGCGAGGAGCTTTCGTGCACGAGCTGTCGATCTGCCAGAGCATGCTTGGGATCGTCGAGAAGACGATGGCTGAGCATCCGAACGCGACCCTGGAGCGTATCTTCCTTGATATCGGAAGGGGCTCGACGGTCGAGTCGACTCTGTTGAGCGAAGCGTTCGAAGTGATCACGTCCGGCGGTCCGTACGAGGGCGTCGAACTTGTGATCAACGACATACCAATCGCCGGCCGGTGCCGCTCGTGTGAGCGCGACTTCACCTACGAAGAGTTTGCGCTGGGATGCCCGTCGTGCGGTTCGACCGACATCGAGATACACTCAGGTCTTGAACTGGATATCAAGCACCTCGAGATAAACGAGGACTAGCGGGGGGAATCGTGTCAAAGGTCAATATCGAGAAGAAGATCCTGAGCGGGAATGACCGCGTTGCCATAGAGAACAGACAGAGATTCTCCGACGCGGGGCTCCTGGTGTTTAACATCATAAGCTCGCCCGGATCGGGGAAGACCACGTTGCTCGAAGCCACGCTCGACCGGCTTGCCGGCGAGACAAGGATCCTCGTGATCGAAGGCGATGTCAGCACCGAGCGCGACATGGATCGCGTCCGGGCGCACGGGGCGGATGGGATACAGATCAACACGGGTGGAGGTTGTCACCTGAGCGCGAAGATGATCAGAGACGTGTTGGGTGAACTCGCCCTCGAGGCCGCTGACATTGTCTTCATTGAGAACGTCGGCAACCTCATCTGTCCGTCGACGTACGACCTCGGCGAGGACATCCGGATGGTGCTGCTCTCGACTGCCGAGGGCGACGACAAACCGATGAAGTATCCATCCATATTCCACGAGGCGGAACTCGCCATCATCACCAAGATCGACCTCCTTCCGTATCTCGAGTTCGACGTTGAGAAGGTAGGAACGGAAATAGGCGTCCTGAATCCCGAGTGCGAAGTGCTCAAGCTTTCTGCACTCAAGGGCGAGGGGATGGACGTGTGGATAGAGTGGATCGGGAAGCGGCTTGAGATGAAGCGTGCGGCGCGCCCCGTCGCTGGAGAGTGAGGTAAACGTGCTGGGTCCTGTACCGCTTGTGGTACTTGTGCCGCTCGTCCTTCTTACGGCAGCCCTTTTCCTGCAGGGATTTCGCGACTGGCTTACGTCTATGCGGACGGCCATCCGGCTCTTGGTCGCCATGGCTGCCATCTCGATGGTGGGCGCTCTCGTCGGCCAGCGGCTTCCTCCCGAGGCCTACACAGAGCGATACGGAGAGATGCTTGGTCTCTTCATCTTCCGCACCGGCCTTGCGAATGTCTTCAGGACTTGGTACTTTGCGCTCCTCGGTGCGCTCGTCGTCGTCTCTACGATCACGTGCACACTCCGTCGCATAGTTCAACTGGTCAAACATCCTGGGCGGCGGATCTCCGCGACGGGTTCACTCCTGACCCACCTCTCGATCGCACTCATCGCGGCGGCCGGTCTGGTGACGGCGCTTGCGGGGTTCAAGTATCCGGCTCCGCGCTATCTTGAGGCGGGCGACATGATCGAGGTTCCTGAAGGAGGGTTCTCCATTCGCGTGGACGCGGCGCGCACGGAGTTCACGGAAGACGGGAGCTTGAGCGAGTACCTGACGGAGGTGACGGTATTCGAAGACGGGACGGAGGTCTTGAAGCACCGCATCGAGGTTAATCACCCGCTCAATCATCGCGGGATCGGTGTCTATCAGTACGAGATGCTGCCATCGTCCAAATCCATACAGTGTGCATTCATCGGCGTAGTGGTTCCGGTCTCGGAAGGGGCGCCGTTGCACAGGGACATCTCGGTGGCGCCGGGGGAGATCGTGGAGATCGAAGGTACCGACTTGAGCCTCAAAGTCCTGGAGTTCCTTGCTGACTTCACCTACGATATCGAGACTGGAACCGCCGGACTGGCCTCGATCAGACACGACAATCCGGCGGTTCTTGTGGAGTTGCTGGAAGCGGGGGAGCTGGTAGTCGAACGCTGGTTCTTCATGGGACGGCACGCCGGTCATCGCGACGACAGCGATCTCCCGTGTCGTATCTTCTTCCTGGACTACATCCCCGACTTCGACAACGGGCTGACGCGTTTCGAATACGCTAGACAGCCCGGCACGCCTCTTCTTTTCGCAGGGCTCGGGATTCTCTCTCTCGGACTCTGCCTGACGCTCTGGACAAGGCGTCCACCCGGCGTCGCCTGACGTCCCGGGCGAGCCGTACGATGGGGAGCCCTGATCGGCGCTTCCCTGGAGGTAGCTGGAATGGACACAAGACCCGACATGATTTTCTTCTGGGTAGCTCTCTGGAGTTATCTTGCTGCAACAGTAGGCGCCTGTATCTATGCCGGCACGCGCAAGCCGAGCGTCCGCGGTATCGTGTACGGGGTAACTCTCGTCGGCCTGGTCTCTCAGACAGTCGCGCTGGGTGTGCGATGGGCAGCATCCGGGCATCCCCCGGTGACAGGCCCCTTCGACTACATGCTGCTCCTCTCGTGGGCGGCGGTTCTGGCGTTCATCATAATGTGGAGAACGAAGGGACTGGAACTCCTGACCGCTTTCGCTGCACCGGTGGGTGTGCTGGGAATGGGCGTGGCCTCACTCTTTCCTTCCAGGATCGAGCAGCAGCTGATTCCGGCACTGCAGAGCTACTGGTTGTGGATCCACGTGTCGCTCGCTGCTCTCGCTGAGGCGGCCTTCGCCGTGTCGTTCGTGGCGGCCGTGATGTACCTGATAGGAGACTGGCGAGGGTGGGAGCGCCTCCCGGACAAGGAGACCCTCGACATGGTCATCTATCGCGCCATCGGGGTCGGCTTTCCGCTCTTCACGATCGGGGCCCTTCTTGCCGGCTCCATCTGGGCGAACAGCGCTTGGGGTGCGCCCTGGTCGTGGGATCCGAAGGAAACGAGTTCTCTCATCGTCTGGCTTGTGTATGCCATCTACCTGCACGCCAGATTAGTCAAGGGATGGCGAGGTGTGGGTGCGGCAAGACTTGCCGTCCTCGGATTCCTCGTGACTCTGTTCACGGTGCTGGGGAGTCGCTTCCTGGGTGGTCTGCACTCGTACGGGGTATAGCCTGGAGAGATAGTGTGGTGTGGAACAAACTGAAACCGTGGATTCCGGCGATAGCGTGGACCGTCCTCATCTTCGGACTCTCGTCCGTATCGGTCTTTGCAAGCTCGATCATAAAGCTCAAGATGGTCGACAAGCTTGCCCACGCGGCGGAGTACGGCGGACTCGGGCTCTTCCTGACGGTGGGATTCGTCGGGACGTTGAGTGGAGCGAAGAGGCGGTGGGTAACGCTTTTTGCCATTCTCACGGGCATCGCGATCGGCGCTCTTGATGAGCTCTACCAGTTCACGGTCCCGGGCCGGTGTTCCGACGTCCGTGACTGGATCGCCGATTCCATTGGTG
>JAUWBY010000363.1 GCA_030609605.1 Candidatus Eiseniibacteriota bacterium | reverse complement strand
GATGACCTCGAACTCGCGCGCTGGTCTGTGGGTCTCCAGGGAGAACTGCGGGAGGTCCGCGGCCCGCATCAGCTTCTCCATGTCCGTCCACGGAGCGAAGCAACGCTCTGCCGCCGTGTCTCTCCTTCGATTCAGAATGTCGTAGAGCACTCTGATTCCCAGGTGCGACATTCCGATCTCGTACACATCCGGAAACGCAAACAGGAACTCGAGTTCAATGTCCCCGGTCTTGCGCCCGGGCACGTTTCTCTCCGCCCCGATATAACGACTGGGCTTCGTGACCAGTGGCAGGACCTCGCGCTCGAGCCTCTCGTAGAGTTTGCTCATGCGTCAGAACCTGTCCGGCGCGCCCATTGGGCGCTCCAGGAAGACGGTGGGCGATTGGACGTGCCTCTCTGCCGGCACGACGAACCTCAACAATCGCGCTACTTCGCGAGAGCGGCGCCGCGCTTCATCGCCTCCCTGGTCACATTCATGATCTTGTCGCCCTTGCCCTTCAGCATCACGTCGAGCGAATCGAGAAGTGCCTCGACGCTCACGGCGCCGAGTTTCTCCGCGAATGCTCCGAGCATCACCATGTTGGCGGAGCGAGTACTACCGGCCTCCTTGGCTACGTCGTTCGCCGCAACCTTGAAGACTTCGACGTCCCCACGCTTGACCTCGCGGTCGATCAGGGACGTGTTGTAGAAGATCCAACCACCCGCTCGGACGGTCGACTCGAACTTGTCCAGAGAAGGACCGTTCATGATCAGGACAACATCCGGCTCTTCTACCATCGGCGACGCTATCGTGTCATCCGACACCACCACAGAGCAGTTAGCCGTTCCCCCGCGCATGGCCGCCCCGTACTGCGGGAAGAACGTAGTGTGCTTCTCCTCCATCATCCCGGCCTGAGCCACTAGCTTCCCCATCAGGACGATGCCCTGACCACCGAAGCCGGCACATCTTATCTTGCTCACCATTCGAAGTTTCCCCCATCAGCTGTGGCCGTCGCTTCAGATTCCTCCGCTCGACCGCCGCCACTTGACCCATCATTCCTCAGGTCTACCCGTCGGCGTCGCGGTCGCGGAACACGCCGAGTTCGTAGTGCTCGAGCATATTCTCACGAAGCCACTTCAGCGCCTTCAGGGGCGTCATGCCCCAGTTGGTCGGGCACGGCGACACGATTTCGACGAAGCTGTAACCCTTGCCTTCGAGCACATTGCTGTACGCCTTCTTGAGGTACTTCTTTGTCTTCAGAACGTTCTTGGGTGAGTCAACGGAGCCGCGAGCCATGAAAGCGACGCCAGGCAGATCCTTCAGAAGCTCGCAAACCCGGATCGGGTATCCCATGATCTCCGGATCCCGACCGAGCTGGCACGTCATCGATTTTTGTCCCACAAGCGTCGTCGGCGCCATCTGGCCACCCGTCATGCCGTAGATGGCGTTATTGACAAACACCGTCACGAAGTGCTCGCCGCGATTCGCCGCATGAATGGTCTCAGCGGTCCCGATCGCCGCGAGATCACCGTCCCCCTGATAGCAGATCACGAAGCTCTCGGGCCTTCCCCTCTTCATCCCGGTGGCCACCGCGGGAGCACGGCCGTGCGCAGCCGAAATGACATCGAAGTTCCAATACTTGTCGGCGAAGACCGAACAACCCACCGGAGCGATCCCGATGGTGCGGTCCCTGATACCGAACTCGTCAACGAGTTCAGCTATCAACCGGTGAGCGATGCCATGCCCGCAACCCGGGCAATAGAGCGTCTGCTCGGGCTTCATCGCCTCCGGCATAGTGAATATGCGTTCCACAGACGTCCCTCCTAGAAGTTTCTGACGATCTCGTCGCCCTTCGAGCTCAGAATCGTCTTGATCTGATCGACAATTGCGGCCTCTTGTGGGACACCACCGGCCGTTCTGCCGTGAAGGTGAACACGGCACGCGCCGCAGGCCGCCAATCTGACGTCCTCCCACATCTGTCCGAGGCTCATCTCGACGGCCAGCATGTTGTCGACCTTC
>JAUWBY010000217.1 GCA_030609605.1 Candidatus Eiseniibacteriota bacterium | reverse complement strand
CCTGATTCTGATCCAGCGGTGCGGTAAACAGGCCGATTTGCAGCGCATTCATTCTATGACAGAATCGGTGCGTGGGCAACCGCAATACTCAAGGGTGGGGGATGCGCCTTGACATAGCTCTCAATCAAGCATATCCTGTTCTGCACAGACAGGCGTTGTGAGCGGGCATAACTCAGCTGGTAGAGTATCAGCTTCCCAAGCTGAGAGTCGCGGGTTCGAATCCCGTTGCCCGCTCCATATTTATGTCCGGCCGCGGCGCTCGACGCCGCTACATGAGCACGAAGCAGCCGGAGAACAGGCCGCATGAAGGTGTTGTCCATCGAGACCGGCTCAGCCGGAGAGCAAGCGGGAATACTGCCCGGCGACAACCTTGTCGAGATAGCCGGTCGACCGATCCGTGATGCCATTGACGTTGCCTATGTTACCGGCTGGGAGGCGGACCAGGACGAGTTCGTGTTTGTGTTCGTTCGTGACAGAGACCGCCTGGCCGTCTCGCTTCCCGCTCTGCATCCCGTGGATATCGGCATCGAGCTGGCTCCCGACAGAGTCCGCACCTGCTCGAATCACTGCATTTTCTGTTTCGTCGACCAGCTTCCACGGGGTCTCAGACCGTCCCTCTACATCAAGGACGAGGACTACAGGCTCTCCTTCACAACCGGCAGCTATATAACCCTGGCGAATCTCTCTCAAGAGGATCACGACCGGATTGTGGAGCAGAAGCTGTCACCTCTGTATGTCTCTGTGCACGCGACGGATGATGCCGTGAGACGACGGCTGCTGGGGAATCCCGATGCTGCGCCGATCATGGAGGGACTCACCCGGCTCATCGAGAGCGGCATATCGCTGAACGTCCAGATTGTAGTCTGTCCGGGCATCAACGACGGATCTGTGCTCGACCGAACGCTCGATGACCTTCTCTCGCTCGGAGCGCGCATGGAGTCCATCGCAGTAGTCCCCGTCGGACTCACTCGGCACAGGCAAGGACTGCCTCACCTCGAACCGGTGACTCGGGAGACCGCCCGCAAACTCGTGGCGACCATCCAGAGTCGACAGAAGGAATTCCGAGACGCAACAGGGGGGCCGGCTGTCTGTGCGGCCGACGAGCTCTACCTTCTCGCTGGGATTGAGCTCCCACCCTACGAACACTACGGCGGGTTTCCACAGCTCGAAAACGGAGTGGGACTTCTGCGGCTCTTCGAGCGTACTCTCTCGGATCGGATCGTAGAACTCGAGGGCGTAGTCTCCCAGCCGATGATTCTCACAATCGTCACGGCAGAACTCGCGGCACCGTTTCTTCAAAACGTGATCGGGCGGATGCTCGCGTCCGTGGCCCCGATCGAAACGCGGGTGATTGCCGTGGAGAACCGCTTCCTCGGGCGAAGCGTGACTGTTGCCGGACTTCTGTCAGGAGACGATCTTATCAGGGCACTCCGGCAGGAACGCCCGGACGGACTCACGCTCCTCCCGGGGGAGGCATTCAACACAGAAGGTCTGACGATAGATGGGATGACACTTCGAGACATAGCGGCAGCCACGGGGCTCGATCGACTCGCTCGAGCGCACGATATCGTGGATGCGATCGCGGACAGCGTGGAACATTCTCAGAAAGAAGCTAACGTATGACAGAAGCCGCGCGAGACGGACTGCCGATCGTAGCCATAGTCGGACGCCCCAATGTCGGCAAGTCGATGCTCTTCAACCGGCTTACTCGAACAAGGGCGGCCGTCGTTGACGATGAACCCGGTGTGACGAGGGACCGGCACTACCGCGAGACCGACTGGCAGAAGCGATCCTTTGTCATAGTCGACACGGGTGGTCTGGTGCCGACGGTGGACGAGGGGATGACCGGACTCATCCGGATCCAGGCGAGCGTCGCGATGGACGAGGCCGACGTGATCCTGTTCGTGGTTGACCGGAAAACGGGGACAACGGCGATCGACATGGAGATCGCATCTCTTCTGAGAACATCAGAGACTCCCTTGATTCTCGTGGTCAACAAGGTCGACGACCAGGCGGGTGAGATCGATATCCACGACTTCCACGGACTGGGACTCGGCGAACCGCTCCCGGTCTCAGCGCTTCATGGCCGGGGAACCGGCGATCTGATGGACCGGATGGTCGAGCTGATCCCGGACACCGGCGGAACCGGCGGCATGGAAGGCATACGCGTGGCCCTCGTGGGTCGTCCGAACGTGGGCAAGTCGTCGCTGACCAACAGGATCGTGGGACGCGATGTCACAATCGTCGATGCAACCCCGGGAACAACACGGGACTCCATTGACACGGTCGTGATGCATGACGAACAGAGATTCGTCCTGATAGATACGGCGGGGCTGAGAAGGAAGTCGAAGATCACGAAGGGCGTGGAATACTACAGTGCAATGCGTGCCTTGAAGAGCATCGAGCGTGCCGATGTCGTCGTGCTCGTGGTCGATTCGACGACCGGCATCGTAGCCCAGGACGCCCGCATCGCCGGCTTCGCTGACGACGCGGGCAAGGGACTGATGATCGTCTACAACAAGTGGGACCTCATCAACAAGGACAACAGCACAGCCGGCGAGTATGTCAAACGCGCCGAAGAGGATCTTCCGTTCGCGCGCTACGCTCCGGTCATACAGACATCCGCGCTCACGGGACAGCGAGCCAGACGCATACTGACACTGGCCGGAGAGGTCTATGCCCAGGCATCCACCAGGCTTCAGACCTCCCGCGTGAACCGGCTGATACATGCCGCCGCCGACCGGCGCCCGCCAAAGGCAGGCAGGCGCGGCAACATTCTATATGCCACTCAGATCAGCGTGCGCCCTCCGACATTCGTCGTCTTCGTCAGCGACCCCCGCGCGGTAGACACCACGTACCGCCGCTATCTTGTAAATCAGCTGAGAAGGGAGTATGGTTTCGTAGGTACTCCCATCCGCATACTGGTAAGAAAGCGGAGGTAGCAGTTGGCCGGCACGTTCCTTACAGTGGTTCTCTCATATCTACTTGGGGCGATCCCAACGAGCGCAGTCGCTGGACGCATCGCGGGAATGAACCTTCGCCGTCAGGGAAGCGGCAACCTCGGTTCAACAAACGTCTTCCGTGTCCTCGGGCCGAAGTACGGTGTACCAGTACTCATGATAGACATGGCGAAGGGCGCCGCGGTAGTGCTTGCCATAGGCCCACTGCTGAGCGCTGCGTCGCCGCTCGGCCCGACCGGGCTCCGCCTCTTGGCCGGGCTCGCGGCCATCGCCGGGCACGTCTGGCCATGTTTCACGGGCTTCAGGGGAGGCAAGGGGGTTGCAACTGCGGCGGGCGTCTTTCTGGCCCTGTCGCCGCTTGCAACACTCGCAGGCCTGATCCTCTGGCTTGTAGTCTTCCTGAGCACACGCTACGTGTCCATCGGCTCGATGTCCGCGGCGATCATCCTGCCGTTCGCCGTGGCGATCGAGGCCAGGGCCAGAGGTACGCCGCAATCGCTTCCACTCATAGTTGTTGCCGTGGTTATCAGTCTTTTCGTCTTCGTCACGCACAGGTCGAACATCGCGCGACTTCTGAACGGGAATGAGAACAGGTTTCATAGACGTTCGAAGCGGGAGAAATAGCAATGGCCAGAGTCACGGTGCTCGGAGCCGGCAGCTGGGGAACCACACTCGGGTTGGTGCTCAATGACAACGGTCACGTCGTAACGATGTGGGAGTTCGACCACGAGCAGGTTCAAGCGGTGCTGCGCGACCACGAGAACAGGAAGTTCCTCCCGGGAGTGTCCATTCCCGACAGCATTGGCTTTATGGATGACATCGGTGACTCGCTCGCACGCGCCCAGACTGTTGTCGTTGCTGTGCCGTCGCACGTCGTGCGCGAGGTCGCGACTTCGGCGCAGGAGATCATCCCGGCGGAGCTACTGGTAGTGAACGCCGCCAAGGGAATCGAAAACGGTACTCTGATGCGCATGTCGCAGGTCCTTTCGGAGAGTCTTATGCGCAAGGACACGCAACGCATAGTATCGCTCGTTGGACCAAGCCACGCCGAAGAAGTGAGCCGGCGCCTTCCGACAACCATCGTTTCAGCTGCGCTGGTCGAGGCAGATGCGGTCGAGGCACGGGAACTCTTCATGACAGACTACCTGCGCGTCTACACGAACAACGACCTGACCGGCGTCGAACTGGGCGGTTCCCTCAAGAACGTCATCGCGATCGCAGCCGGTATCTGTGACGGTCTCGGATACGGCGACAAC
>JAUWBY010000260.1 GCA_030609605.1 Candidatus Eiseniibacteriota bacterium | reverse complement strand
CCACGCCGACGGTCGGGAGCTTCCGGACGATGCCTACCTGGCGCTACAGGAGCGGATAGTCCTCAGGAACGCAGGCATCATCGATCCCGAATCGATCGACGACTACATAGATGCCGGCGGCTATGACGCCCTTGCAACCGTGCTCAAGTCCATGTCGCCCGACGATGTCATCTCGGTAGTCAAGGATTCCGGCCTGAGGGGGCGCGGCGGAGCCGGCTTCCCGACCGGCGTGAAGTGGGGTCTCGCCAGGCAGCAGCCGGGAGACGTCAAGTACGTCATAGTCAATGCCGACGAGGGCGATCCCGGCGCCTTTATGGACCGGAGCATTCTTGAGGGCGATCCCCATTCGGTCCTCGAAGGGCTCGTGATCGCGGCGTACGCGATCGGAGCCAACGAGGGCTACTTCTATGTTCGCGCGGAATACCCCCTCGCCATCAAGCGTCTCGAAATAGCCATTGCCGATGCTATGGAGCGAGGATTCCTGGGAAGCGACATCCTGGGATCCGGGTTCGGCTTTCGAGTGAAGATCAAGGAAGGCGCCGGAGCTTTCGTCTGCGGGGAGGAGACGGCCCTCATCGCATCCATAGAGGGCAAGAGAGGCATGCCGAAGCTGCGGCCGCCGTACCCCGCTGTCGAGGGGCTCTGGGGCAAGCCTACCAACATCAACAACGTCGAAACGTATGCGAACATCGCGTGGATCATCACACGCGGGGCCGCGGCATACGCGAGCCACGGCACGGAGACCAGCAAGGGAACGAAGGTCTTTGCGCTCGCCGGGAAGATCGTTCGCGGCGGACTTGTTGAAGTCCCGATGGGCATTCGATTGAGAGACATCATCTTCGAGATCGGCGGCGGCGTGCCGGAGGGACGGAAGTTCAAGGCTGTTCAGCTCGGTGGGCCGTCCGGTGGCTGCATTCCAGAAGAGCTCATCGACGTCAAGGTCGACTATGAGTCCGTAACGAAAACGGGCGCCATCATGGGCTCCGGTGGCATGGTTGTCATGGACGATTCGACCTGCATGGTGGACATCGCGCGGTTCTTTCTCGACTTCACTCAGAATGAGAGCTGCGGCAAGTGTACGTTCTGCCGAGTGGGCACCAAGCGGATGCTGGAGATCCTTGAGCGCATCTGTGCTGGAGAGGGGCGGGAGGGCGATATCGAACTCCTGCAGGAACTGGGTGAGAGAATTGTGAGCTCGTCGCTCTGCGGGCTTGGACAGAGCGCGCCGAACCCTGTTCTTACCACGATCAAGTACTTCAGGAACGAGTACGAGGCGCACATCCGCGAGAAACGCTGTCCGGCGCTCGTGTGCAAGGCGCTTCTGACCTACGAAGTCGTCGCAGAAAACTGCATAGGCTGTACGCTGTGCACTAAGGCGTGTCCGGTAGGTGCGGTGAGCGGCGAGAAGAAGGAGCCGCACATAATAGACCAGGATCTCTGTACGAGTTGCGACGCGTGCAGGCAGGTGTGCAAATTCGACGCGATCATCGTTCGCTAGATCGAATCAACAGGCCTTGAAACCGAGGCTGAATCAGAGAGGGAACACGGTGGCACTGGTAACAGTCTCCCTTGACGGGAAGGAAGTACAGGTCGAGCACGGTATCACCATCCTTGAGGCCGCGAGGCGGAACGGGATCGAGATACCGACACTATGCCATGACGAACAGCTCGAGCCTTTCACGTCCTGCTGGGTCTGCGCGGTCAAGCTGGAAGGCGTGAAGCGGTATGTACCCTCCTGTGGAACGCGGGTGGCGGAGGGGATGAAGATATGGACGAATACTGAGGACGTGCGCGCGGTGCGGCGGATGGCGCTCGAGCTCCTCATGTCGAATCACCGGGGCGACTGCATCGCGCCATGTCAGGTGGCGTGCCCGGCAAGCGTCGACGTCCAGGGGTACATTGCTCTCATTGCGAAAAGGAAGTACCGCGAGGCGACAGCGCTCGTCAAGGAAGTGAATCCGTTCCCTCTGTCGATCGGCCGGGTTTGCACCAGGCCGTGTGAGGAGGAGTGCCGCAGGAATGCCATGGAGGGACCGGTCTGCATCGATTTCCTGAAGCGGTTTGCTGCGGACTGGGACATCGACCACCCGGGATCGTTCTCACCCCCCGTTGCGGCCCCGACAGGGAAGAGGGTCGCCATGGTGGGGGCAGGTCCGGGCAGTCTCACGGCCGCCTACTACCTCGTCCAGAAGGGCCATGCAGTCACGGTCTTCGAGGCGCTGCCGGCCGCGGGAGGAATGCTCCGCTACGGAATCCCGGAGTACAGGCTGCCTAAAAACACTCTGGATGATGAAATAGGGCTCATCACGGGTCTTGGTGTGACCATCGAATACGGCAAGGCTCTCGGTCGCGACTTCGTGCTGAAGGACCTCTTTGATGATGGGTTCGATGCGATTTTTCTCGGACTGGGCGCGATGGGAAGCCGGAAGATGCGTGTCGACGGAGAGGACCTCGAAGGGGTCTGGGCCGGCACCGACTTCCTCAAGGAGATGGGTCTCGATAACAAGGTCAAGATAGGCAAGAGCGTCGCCATCATCGGCGGCGGGAACACGGCCGTCGACGCGGCGCGAACGTGCCTTCGTCTCGGCGCTCTGAAGGTGACCATCGTATACCGCAGGTCGCGCAAGGAGATGCCCGCGTGGGACGTCGAAGTCGATGCCGCCGAGCACGAGGGCGTTGTCATGCACTTCCTTGCAGCTCCGACGAAGATAGAGGGAGACGGGAAATGCGAGCGGCTGGAGTACATCCGCATGGAACTCGGTGAGCCCGACGAGAGCGGGCGTAGACGTCCCGTTCCGATAGAGGGTTCTGAGGAGCTCCTTCCTGTAGACAACGTGATCGCCGCGATCGGTCAGATTCCGGATCTCGATTGCATCCACTCGACAGTCGAGAAGGATCCCAAATCCCTGGAGGCAGGGCTGGAGCTCACGCGCTGGGGCACCATCGTTGCAGACGAGAAGACATGCGTGACATCAGTCGAGGGCGTCTTTGCCGGGGGTGACGTCGTCAACGGCGCCGCGACCGCCATAGAGGCGATCGCACACGGCGGCAGGGCTGCGGCCGCGATCGACAGGATGCTGAGCGGCGGCAAGATCGATAGTCTACCTCTCTTCTTCAACGCTCAGAAGGAGCGCTGGGATCATTTCCCGGAGGATGAACTCAAGGATATTCCTCGCCAGGAGCGTCAGGAGATGCCGGAGCTTCCCGTCGAGGCGCGGATTTGCACATTCGAAGAAGTGGAGCTCGGGTTTACCGAAGAGCAAGCGCTTGAGGAGACCAGACGTTGTCTCGAGTGCGGCTGCATAGATGCGTTCACCTGTGACCTCAGAACACAATCGGCCGAGTACGATGTCAGGCCCACGCAATATGCGGGCGACATGCTCCACGAGCTACCGGATGTGCGGCACCCGTTCATTCGCATTGAGCCTGAGAAGTGCATAATGTGTGGCCGCTGCGTGCGCATCTGCGAGGTGGTGGAGGGAGCATCGGCTCTCGGTTTCTTCCAGCGAGGATTCGATGCCCAGATGAAGCCGAGCCTCAGT
>JAUWBY010000009.1 GCA_030609605.1 Candidatus Eiseniibacteriota bacterium | reverse complement strand
CCACGCGGCCTCACAGCACAGATCCCGAACTCATCGGTCACCGCGTAGTAGTCGGGACAGAAGCACGCCTCGCACTCCGTGTCCATCAGCGGAACGACAAGGACTCCTCCAACGGGTCGGTCGTAGTGGTCCTTGACCACGACCTCCAGCCAGCTCCCGTCCTCCGGTGAGATGAACGCCTTCGTGTCGTCGCAGACAAGGTCCCTCCACATGACGTACGAATGGTCGGGATCGGGAATCCCCTGGCACTCGTCAGGAATGCCATCGCCGTCGTCATCCTCTGACGCACCGCTCGCTATGTCGCACTCATCGGGGATGCCGTTGGCGTTGCAGTCGTGTTCATGTCCGTGCTCGACGAACACGTCGATGTACGATGGAGGACTGCACAGGTCGGGGTTCATCGCACTCGATCCCATCATATTGATGACGACTTCGCCATCAGCCGCGGCAGCGTTGTAGGTCACTGCCGAGACTGTCAGGTAGTCGACGTCCGGGACAAGCGGGCAGTCGTTTCCTTCTCCGCCCGAGTCAAAGATCGTCCCGATGAGCTCACCATCGATGTCGACCTCGATGAACTCCCCTGTCGAAGACAGGTCGGCTCGCGCCCGGAAGATGAGTAGAACCCTGTCGTACGCCTCATGCGCCGGCTGGACCGCGAAGCTCTGAGGTGAATCTGCTCCTATGGGTGACAGCGGGGCGGACGTCACATGAAAGAGATCCAGCTCGCACTCGTCCGGGATACCGTTCAGCTGGCAATCCTGGCTCGTCCCGCCGACGATGTCCTCCTCGTCCGCCACGCCGTTGCAGTTACGGTCCTGCATGAGAACGACGAGACCATCCTCGCCGTCGCATCCATCGAATCCCGCCTCACCGTGCGATGTGGGTCCACAATCCGTCCCCACATCCGACTCGCCTCCGTACCCACCGTTTCCACAGCCGCCCGCGCCGGCGGAACCTCCGCCTGACCCGTTGTGGTACACCTGTGCCACCGCGAACGAATGTGAAAGCCGACCGCACTGGCTCCCTCCCCGATCTCCTCCTGTCCCGCCGCTGCCGCCGTTGGCGTGGATCTCTCCCCCCTCTATCATATTGGCGAAGTAGACCTCCACCGATCCGCCATCGCCGCCGTCGCCGCCACCTCCGCCACCACCACCTCCGCCGGCGGCGTCGCGCCAGACGAGGTTGCAGAAGTACTCGCGATACTCACCCTGTGATCCGTTCCGGCCGTCGGCGCCATCCTGCCCATCGGCTTCGATGACACCTTGGTTGTTCAGGGTGTAGGCGTAGATCACGACATGGCCTCCGCCCGATCCACCGGCGCCGCCGTCGTCTCCGTCACCTCCGGACACACCGCCTTCGACCCAGCAGTTGAAGACGCGGTGTTCCGCTCCGCCTCCGCCACCACCGCCTCCGCCACCGGCCCCACCGTGGCCCGGTCCGACGGAAGAGGGGGCGAAGCCGCTTCCGCCAGGCGTACCCGGAGTGGCTTCGTAGTAGTACGAATACACTCCGACATGGCCGCCAGCGCCTCCAGCGCCGGCAGCCCCCCCACTACCACCGCTTGACAGATCCGTAATCGTGCCGTAGTTGGTGAGAATCCCGTTCACGCGCAGGGTGTGACCGTTTGTATTCAGCGTTCCTGTGATTGTCACATCGTGCACCTCCACGTCGCCGTTCATGCTGTGGTCATTCCAGTACACACTCATAAAGCCGCTACCGTAGCACTCGGACTGTCCCCTGGCTTGTGCGGGCGCCAGACACAGCACCAGGCATACCGCGGCCAGGACCACCCTCCCTATACTGACTGAATCGGTGTTCATTGCTCCCCCCTCGGCTGTTTACTTCCTTGAGCGCATCAGTGCGCATCGAGATGATGGGTACGTGCCCTCCAAGCCATCTGTCTCCTTCCTTGTCTGCGGACAGGATCCTCGATCGTCGGTGAACTCATGGGTCCCATTCCTGGGCAGGTTCCTCAGTTATCCGGGAGCTCAGCTCCGAGCCTCCGCTCTGCCCACCAACCCGCTATAGGGCATCCGTCATGCCAGAACACGCAGAGACACGAGACAAACGTCTCCGAAGACGATCAGCTTAAACGCGTGTCTCATCAGCGGTTACAGCGCTGACCCGGACCGTCGTCGTCGCGGCGATTCGCCAAAGGAGACCCAAATACGACGCCCGCAGCGGCAGGCACGCCGCTGATGACCCCCAGTCATCCGTGGATTGGGAACAATGCGAGCGTGTCGGGATCCCGACGCTATGTCGCGGTTGCGACTCGGCGACGCGGCCGGAAGTGCGCACCTGCAGCGACAGGAAGCCGGGAGACTCCTGGGGCTCGTTGACCGAGGATACGTGCGGAATCAGTGTCGGGAATTGCCCTTGCGGAAACAACGGAAGGAGTACGGGTCTCAGTGCTTGAGTGGGATCCCGTACTTGTTCATCTTCGTGAGAAGACCTGTTCTGGAAATGCCGAGTTCGTCGGCAGCTCTCTTCTTGTTCCAGTCCGTCGTGTCGAGAGCCCCAAGAATGCGCCGCTTCTCAAGATCCTCAAGCTCGTCCTTGAGCGTCCTGCGGCCATTTGTGCGCGACCCGTTCTCGTCGCGAGCGCGGAGTTCAGGGCTGATCTTGTCAAGATCTATCGCATCGCCGTCCGCGCAGAGCACGACGGCCCTGCGCACTTCATTCTCGAGCTCGCGTACGTTGTTCTCTCTCCACTCGCTTCCAGCGAAGAGCTCGCGCACCTCAGGACTGAACCCGCGGATACGCTTGCCCTCGCGCTTCGAGCAGAGCCTGACGAAGTGCTCCATCAGAAACGGGATATCCTCAGGGTGATCCCTGAGCGGTGGGACATCGACAGTGAATGTGCGGAGTCTGTGGAAGAGGTCTCGTCTGAATCTCCCGGCCCGCACCTCATCGGCGAGATTTCTGTTCGTCGCTGAGATCACTCTCGCGTCGCTATTGCGTGTCCGGCTCTCGCCGACCCTCCGATACTCCCCATCCTGCAGGAATCTCAGGAGCTTCACCTGCAGCGCCTCGCTCATCTCAGCGACCTCATCGAGAAAGAGCGTGCCGCCCGACGCCGCACCAACAAGACCTTCGCGGTCCCGCTCGGCCCCTGTGAATGCGCCCTTCACGTGACCAAAGAGTTCGCTCTCCTGAAGATGCGGCGCAATCGCACCCGCGTTCAACGCAACGAAGTTCCCGGTCTTGCTCGTCCCGCCCTCGTGGATCGCCCGTGCGACCAGCTCCTTGCCGACACCGGATTCGCCCTGTATCAGAACAGGCACACGGCTGTCTCTGAGACGACCTACTTCGGCAAGGATCGCGAGCATGCGGGGGTCTCGAGCGATCACGCCACAGTGTGAGGAAGTACCCCGGCCACTGCCTTGAGCGCCTCGATCGTCATCCCCTGAGACCACCCCATGCATCCGCGCGTGCGTCGCAGCGAGCAGTCCCGCCGCGGCGCAAAGGAACTCAATGTCGCTTCGGGTGAAGGCGACCGATGTCTGCGATGAAGGGCGGTCCACATAGAGCACGTAGGATTCTCCCTCGGCACCGTCCACCGCTGCAGGCAGCAGCGCCACAGCACCCGCGTCGTCCGGCATGTCCGCTCCTCCGGATCTCCCGCTCACCACAACCGGTGCCCCACATCTACAGCTCTCTGCAGCAGAACCAACAAACCGCGAAACACTGCCGGTACCCCGGCCGGTGCGATCCACCGCCGTTCTCGTCACGACGCATCCGTCATCCGACACCGACGCGAGAATGAGCCTGCCGGCGGAGACGGCTCGCGCGACATCTGTCGCCACTCGGTACAGATCGACGGCGCTGGGCTCCGCGACCCTCAGGAGTCTGTGCCCTTCAGCAATGACTCTGTACCGTCCGCTCGACATGTCTGCACCGGATGCCGCAAGCTGTGCGTCCAGCTCGCCCAGGACTCCATCGGCAGCGGCCGTCCAACGCCTGCTGTCGATCGTGTCGAACCTCAGACGAGCCCTTTCGAGGTATCGACGGGATCTCTCCCACTGCCCCGCTCGGAGGAATGCTTCCCCACTCGCGAGCTCGGATCTCGCGATCCAAGGTGTTGCACCGAGTTGCCCGAATAGCGATGCGGCGATCGACAGCCTCGCTTCGACCCGGTCGATCTGGAAATCGTCCTTACTATCAAGGCGGGTCAGACCGACGCCCTCTGCCAAAGCGCACTTGGCCAGCTCAAACGACTCACCTGTCGTTCGAAGAACATCTTCTGCCTGCCCGATGAGTTCGGCCGCTGCATCGGCCTCGCCGATCGCGTAGCGTATTCCGCCCAGCACTCTCAGCACCGCGCCTTCCTGCGGCTGATTGTGAGCTTTCCGACTGGGGGCCAGCGCTCTCAGACAGTCGGCCTCGGCCTCGGCCTCCCTCCCCAACCCAAGCAATGCCTCAGCCCTGAGCACCAGCACATCTCCAACGGCGCCACTCTCGGACGAGAGCCGTTCGGCAGCCTCCAGGGCATCATCAAGGATCTCAAGGGCAGCTTCGTACTCTCCCTGGTCTGCCTCAAGCTCAGCCTGGAACTCCAGGGCCAAGACCTCTACCTTGAGGTAGCCGGCGCTTCTGCTTCGCCTGAGGACGTCGGCGAAGCACGCACGCGCTGTCTCCCAATCGCCACGAGCTCTCGCGATCTTACCCAGCGCCCCCTGCACCGCAACAAGACGTCTCACGGCGCCGATCCTGACACAGATATCGCTGGCCTCCTCAAGACTCTCTTCCGCCTCGTCCCACAGCGATAGCCTGAAGAGCACATTCCCGATATTCGTCAGTCTCGCGGCGATCATCGCCGAGCGTCCGAGCCGACGGTCGATATCGAGTGATTTCCGGAGACATCTGAGGGCTCCGGTCAGGTCACCCGTTCTCTTGGCAAGCACACCAAGGTTGTTGTAGGCGTGAGCCAAACCGGCCTGATCCCCCAGCCGTTTCAAACAGACCAGGCAGTCGGTGAAACAGTCGCGGGCCTTCTCGACCTTCCCCAGTTCGGCATTCGCTATCCCGAGCTGCTCACCGGCCGCACCAAGCAGCGGTGAATCCGGGAAGGTGACGAGGACATCGTAGGCGGCCTGTGCCGACTCGAGAGCGAGTTCGAACCGTCCACAGTCGGTCTCGATCCTGGACAGCACGACATCGCTCTCCGCCCGAATGAGAGGATCATCCAGTTCCGGAGCAAGGTCACATACCGACCGGCAGCACGCGCGTGCTTCATCGTGTCTTCCCAACCCGAAGTAGGAACGGGCCGTCCCCAAGCGCAGACGGCCTACATCGCTCACACTGAGTCCGGACGCCGGAAGATCAGCCGCTATCCTCAGATAGCATTCCAGGGCCTCCTCGCAGCTGTCGGATTCCAGATAGAGGTCCCCCAATGCCAGAGCCTGCTGCGCCGCTTCGCACGCGGCGCCGCACACGCTCGCCTGCTCTCGCACACAGCGCGGGCGCGTAGGTTGGTTCTTGTGGGGGCTGTCATTCCTCGGTCTTCCGCCGGCCACAGCATTCCTCCGTGTCGACCGGAACGCCTATCCCGATTCCCGGTTGCTGCTCACGGGAGTATCAACGTGCCGATCACAAACCACCTCTGCCCTACGAAAATGGTCAGGATCGTGCGCTGCCAGGGGCCTCTGCTTGTCCACTGATCGTCGTCATCCGACGAGCACTGCACGACCGTGACCCACTCCGAAATCACATGAGACGCGTCGGCGAAATCACCGCCTGCGCTGCTCGCGGGACCACTGATGCCACCGGCGATCCCGCCACTCACGCCACCGCTGACCCCACCGCTTGCGCCACCGCTGACCCCACCGCTTACGCCACCGCCGAGATCATCACCACCACCCGGCAGGCACTCATCCGAAACAGCCGGCCCGGCGAGTAGCGGCGACAGCAGCAGGATCATGGCGAGCGCAGCGGACAATGCTCGCGATTTCATCTCCTCCTCCTTCCCCTCCGACTAGCAATCCTTGGTATGAACGGGCACTTCTCTGTCGGTCTTCACACACCTTGCCCACATGGTCTTTAGGGCACTATCCGTGCCAGATTCGGCCGCGAGCGGGCTTGTCGCCACATCTCTGCAGATGACCTAAGTCCCGCAGCAGTCGTGTGTTGAGAGCCGCTGCAGAAACGGCTCAGCGGACGTCAGGGATCGCTTCTGTCGAGAAGTGGACGCCCATCGTGGGGCGCGACCCGTAGGGCGGGGCTAACCCAAGGCGGGACAGTATGATACGGGGGTGTCGGAATTACGACACCCCGTCACCAATCCGACACCCGCTGGGCTGGGCGGAACACCTCGGAGTTCTATCCGATGCCGTATCTCTTCAGTTTGGTAAGCAGACCTGTTCGTGAGATCCCGAGGAGGGCGGCGGCTTGCTTCTTGTTCCAGCCTGTCTTCTCAAGAGCCTCGAGGATGCGGTTCTTCTCGACCTCCTCGAGTTCATCCTTGAGCGTCCCACGGCTCCCCAATTGCGGCCCGCGTTCAAAGACCTTGCGGAGGTCGGGGCTTATCTTGTCGAGCGTTACGGCATCGCCGTCCGCGCAGAGGACCACGGCTCTGCGCACCTCGTTCTCCAACTCCCGCACGTTGTTCTCTCGCCACTCATGCGTGGAGAAAAGCTCCCTCACGTCGTGATTGAAACCCTTGATTTGCTTTCCTTCGCGCTCAGAGTGGAGCTTGAGGAAGTGTGTCATGAGAAGCGACACGTCCCCCGCGTGATCTCTCAGCGGTGGAACCTCGATCGTGAACGTGCAGAGCCTGTAGAGGAGGTCTCTTCTGAACCGACCGGCCTTCATCTCCTCAATGAGATCCTTGTTTGTCGCTGAGATCACCCTGGCGTCGCTCCTGCGGGTTCTGTTCTCACCAACTCTCCGGTACTCCCCGTCCTGCAGGAACCTCAGCAGCTTCACCTGCAGCGCCTTACTCATCTCGCCAATCTCATCAAGGAAGAGCGTACCGCCCGATGCTGCAGCGACCAGGCCGGCGTGATCTTGCTCCGCTCCCGTGAAGGCACCTTTGACGTGACCAAAGAGCTCGCTCTCCTGCAGCTCCGGCGCTATCGCCCCGGCGTTCAGTGCGATGAACTCCCCGGTCTTGCTCCGTCCTCCTTCGTGAATCCCTCGCGCAACGAGTTCCTTGCCGACCCCGGATTCGCCTTGTATCAGCACGGGCACCTGACTGTCTCTCAGGCGGTCGATGCTGTCCAGAATCCGAAGCATCGCGGGATCCCGTGCGACGATGCCGGCGCACCATTGCACACCCCCCGGTGCGCCGTCTGCCTCCGCCTGACCCCCCGGCTGAGCCGCATCCGCCACTCTCCTGTGGGCGGCGGCAAGAAGTCTCGCTGCCGCTCCGAGAAACTCTATGTCGCTGCAAGCGAAAGCCATTGGATCGCCGGACGACGAACGATCCACGTAGAGCACGTGCACACCGACACCGCGAGTCTCAGTCGTCGCAGGTATGACAGCCACGGCTCCGGCGCCGTTCGGAAGCCGGGTCTTGCGGGAGGTTCCGCTCGCAACAAACGGTGTCCCACATCCATGGGTCTCCCCCACGGCCCTGATGAACCGCGAAACCGGCCCTACGCCGTCACCATTGCACCCGACCGACATCGCAACGGCCGGATCGGTGTCCTCCCTCACCACGGCCACGACGAGCCATCGCGCCGACACGGCTTCGGCCACTCCCACGGCGATCTCGCGGAAATCATCCCAGCGGAAGACCAGGGACTTGAGGGACTCGTACCCTCTGGCGATCAGCGCGTACTGGCTCCCGGACACCAGCCCCACATCCGACAGGCTCTCATCGAGATCCCTCATCACGCCGCCAATCTCGGCCAAGCATTCTGCATCCCCAGTCCTCTCAAATTCACAGCGCGCCTTTCGCAGGCAAACCCTGCACCTGTCAGGCTGTCCGGCCTTGAGCAAGGCCCGTCCCCTCGCGAGGTGACAGCTCGCTACCCAGTGGTCCGCACCTATGCGAGCGAATAACGATATCGCAGCTGATAGTTTCGCCTCGATCTCATCGATGGGGTATCCTTCGCCCACGGGGAAGTCAGCCAGCCCGGCGGCATCCGTCACGGCGCACTTGGCCAGTTCAAACGAATCGCCGGTTCTACGTAGGATGTCCTCTGCCTGCTCGATCGCGGCTCTCGCCGCAGCCGAATCTCCGTTGCCGTACCGTATCCTCGCGAGCACTCTCAAACCGACGCCCTGCTCGGCCTCGTCGTGGATCTCTCGCGAAAGGTCGATGGCAGCCAGACAGTCGTGTTCCGCCTCATCCAGACGCCCCAGCGCGAAGAGCGCCTCCGCTCTGCACCGAAGCACCTGATTGACGACATCGTTCCGGGAAGAAAGCGAGTGGCCGACTTCGAGAGCCTGGTCGAGAAGCCCGTGTGCCTCGTCGTAGTTGCCTCGGTCCATCTCGAGTCGGCCGAGCGATTGAAGAGCTATGGCCTCGGCCCTCTCATATCCCCCCTCTCGGCTCTTCTCCAGCGCGTGTCTGAAGAGCCTCTCGGCCTTGTCCCACTCTCGCCTCGCTCTTGCGATGCTTCCCAGCGAGGTCTCTACTCCAATCCTCCATCTGGTTGCGCCGACACTGGCGTAGATCTCACGCGCCTCGTTCAGATAGCACTCGGCATCAGCCCACCGAGACAGCTTCGAGAGAACGACTCCCATGTTCTGGAGATACCTGGCGGCGTGGGCGGGGCGCCTCTGCCTCTGATCGGTCTCAAGCGCCCTATCGAAGAACCTGAGGGCGCTATTCAGATCGCCTGTCCGCGTTGCCAGAATGCCGAGGTTGTTGTTCGCGCTGGCAACACCGTCATCGTTGCCGGCCCGCTTCTCCGATACGAGGCAATCCGTGAAGTAGTCGCGCGCGGCCTCAGTGTTGCCGAGTTCGGCGTTGGAGATTCCGAGAACCTTGCTCACTTCCAACATGAGTCCGCCGTCAGGAGAACTTGTAAGCCTGTCGCGTGCACTCGAAGCCGCTGCCAGCGCCGCCTCGTAGTGACCGCTCTCTATCTCCACACGAGACAGCACGATCTCAGCCTCAGCCAGGATGGAATCCGGTTCCGGCTTGAGATTCAGACCGGCGACCATCCCGCAGTACGCGCGGGCATCGGCATAGTTCCCAAGTCCGAAGTGACAGCGCGCGATCCTGATGTAGAGCTCGGCTATGGCGCGAGCCTCCATGACCGAGCTGATGTCGTTGCCGGCAGCTTGCATGTAGTAGTCGAGAGCACGCTCGTAGCTGTCGGACTCGAGGCAGAGATCCCCAAGACTTACGCCCCTTCGTGCGATCTCATGCGCATCGCCCGATGCCGTAGCAGTCCGGAGGGCATCAACCATGCTGCCCTTCGATTGCTGCTCTGTGGACTTGGCGGAGCTCAC
This sequence comes from Candidatus Eiseniibacteriota bacterium, assembly GCA_030609605.1. Classification (GTDB taxonomy): domain Bacteria; phylum Joyebacterota; class Joyebacteria; order Joyebacterales; family Joyebacteraceae; genus Joyebacterum. Next base: position 12,347 of record JAUWBY010000009.1, on the reverse strand, counting down.
ACTATCGTTTCCACTTGAAGAGGACTTCGCGCATGGCAAGACGACACTCAGGGCTCTATCTGTCCGATCGAGTGCTCAGACAGGCGGTTTTTCACTGTACCACGCGAGTGACCCCATGTCGATGAGGAAGCACACGAGGTAGGTCCCAACATCACCGCGGCGAACCACGCATTGACTCGAGGAACCCTCGCTGATATCATTGCAGTAAGGACAATCGGCGTTTCGCTGGTCGCCGGCGGCGCGTGGAAGACCCTGCCCTGCGGCCCCAAAGGGAGGATGCTCATGTCAAGAACAGCTATCGTGTTCGCCATCCTGGCACTCATCTGCGGAACGGCCGCAGCCGGAGGCGTGAGTGTTTGGAGCGACGTCAGCTTCATCGGAACCGAGGGAGGTCTCTCGAGGGCGATCATCGACTCGTTTCTCGCGCCCGGAGACACACCCCTGGGTATCGACTGGGTCGAGGAAGACGGTGTGTTCTATCACGTCGACGAGTGGCTGTCGGACGTCTACTCCATCACACCCGATGGAACAGCGACGTTCCTCTTCAACGCATTGGCGCAGCTGGGATTCACGGAGTCCCACTGCCTGGCCGGCGGCGTGTGCTATGTGAATACGCCCACTCGTGAGGCGCATCTGTACATCACCGACAAGGACGGCCACACCGAGGATCCCCTTACGGACCGCGTGTTCCAGTTCACCCTCGACGGGACGCTCGTCAACTCCTGGGACATCGAGTCCATCTGCGACGGCGTTGTCGGAATATGCTTCGACGGGTCACACTTCTGGCTGTCCAGCTACACGAACGGCCAGATCGTCAAGTGCAACGCCGATTTCCAGCAGGTGGCGGTGTATCCTCACCCGACGGGCACCGGAGGATCCCTCGACTACGATCCGGAGACCGGGTACTACTACGTCACCGACTTCATGGCCGGGATGATCTACGTATGTGACGCCGAGATGAACCAGATCGCCGCCTACAACGGTCCGACAAGCGGCTTCATGATAACCTCGCTGGCCGTCGGCCGCACCATCCGCGGGAGGACGCTCTGGTGCTCGGGTATCGTTACCGGCCCGTTCATCTTCGAGATCGATGACGACTACTACAACCCCGTTGAGGAAGCGACTTGGGGATCGATCAAGGCGCAGTATCGGTAGTAGTATGGAACAGCCGGTGTCCTACTGAACAGAGGGCCCCGTGTCATTGCACGGGGCCCTCTGTCTCGAATCTGACCATCCTTACCGATACATTGCCTTGAGTACGCCCCACGTCGTGTTCTTCACCGGGCTGTCGCAGCCCTCGCCATTGACACCCATGAGGACTCCGCAGTCGTTGTTCGCCGCGAGGCACGGTGATGCCGCATCAACGAAGTAGACGTCGTGCGGCTCCTCACAGAAGAGCGGGTCGACCGAGATGTTTCCGCCCACGCCCGTCTGATCCGGAAGGTTCACGCAGTCGTAATTCCCGTCAGTGTGACCATAGACGTCGCAGCAGGTGATGGTCGGGAAGTCCTCGACGCGGTACGCCTCGATGCCCGGACCATTTTCATTGAAAGCGACAAGGCAGTTTGTGATCGAGGGCGTACCATACTTCACGAAGATGCCGCTGCCGTTTCCCGCCCCCTGGTTGTAAGCCACGGTGCAGTTCAGAAGCCCACCCCCGGACGCGAGAACGCCGCCGCCATGTCCGCCCGGCAGCGCGGTATTCAGGACAATGAGGCAGTCCGTGAGCACAACAGACGTCACGCGGACGCCTCCACCGAAATTGGCCGAGTTCGAGATGAACGAACACCGCTCGATCGTCGCTCCGTAGGCGCTCTGCAGGTACATTCCCCCCCCCACGCTCCCCCCTGTGTTACCTGTTATGGAGCAATCGCGGATCGTTGGGGAAGCCTGGAAGATGCCGATGCCGCCGCCGTAGGAGCTGGCCCCGCTGCACGAGGTGATGATGCAGTCTTCAATGATCGGAGAAGCCTCGTACACTATGTTGATCCCCATGCCACACGGAGTGCCACTACTGAATGTACAGTTCTCGATGCGGCACCCACGGATGGTGGGACTGGATCCGATGATCCGAATACCTCCACCTCCATATTTCGTCGGTGAGGTATCGCGCATGTGACCGTTCGTGATCGTCAGATCCTCGATGAGCGAAGCAGTAGTCTCCGCGGTCTGGAAGATGAAGCCGCGGTGCGGATCGGTTTCTGAGCCACCGCAGTCGATGACGCACGTCGTGGGGTCTCCCGACTGGGAACGTACAGTGACGTCCTTGCCCGCGAAATCGATGTCGCGGTTGCCGTCACCTGTAAAGGTCCCGTCCGCAAGCTCAATGATATCCCCGGCCACCACAGCCGTGACGGCCGCCTAGATCGTTGGGTAATCACCGAGCCCGTCGGGCTGAACAACGTATGTGGTAGCTGCGCACGCAGTCACCAAAGAGAGCACAATACTGAACACAAGCACCGTCACAGTCTTCACGGAACACGTCCCCTTTCTCATCATTCCTTCCTGTGCATCTATTCTGAACCTCGACGGTGATGATACTACCGCAGCAGCACCATCTTGCGGGTCTCATCTTTGCCGCCAACCTTGAGGCAGCAGAAGTATACGCCGGAGGCGACACGTCGTCCACGATCATCGGTCCCGTCCCAGCGGAGCTCCAGCTCGCCTGGCCCCACTGCACGATCGAGAAGCGTCTGCACCTTCCTCCCCGCCACGTCATAGACGCACGCGGTCACCGGCCCACCCGGCGACGAGAACGCAAGCGTCGTCTCGCTCCGGAATGGATTCGGTCTGCTCGGCGAGAGAGACGGCGCTTCGGCTGTGGCATCGCCGATGCCGGTTCCCCCCGGTCCCTCGTACGCTCCGATGTCAATCCTGCCTTCGTCGATGCGCAGCTCCCCTGCGATGTCGACCGGCAGCAGCCGCAGTCCGCACGTGTCCTGTTCCCCGGCGTTCACACATGGTGAGTCCTCAAGCAATGCAAAGGGATACTCGCCGAACCCGGCGAAGAGCGGATCCTCATCGATGTTCCCCTCGCCCGCGTGACCGCACTCCACGTCGCAGAATGTGGTGTAGTACCCCTTACCCTCGAGAATCTGCGTTGGGATGAAGTACGCGGACCCGTTGTCCCACACGATGGAACTCTTCGTCCGCGGCTTGGAGATGTGACTGTGGATCGCGCCTGTTTCATCGAACGGTTCCTCGTTCAGGCATTCGTTCGAGGCGATCGTGCAATTGGTAACATTCGGATAGGCGTAGAGAGCGTAGATCGCAGAGCCGCGTTGGAAGGCAGAGTTCCCTTCGATCAGGTTTCCCACAAGCACCGGGGCCGCGTGGTGCGAGCAGAAGATGGCGCCGCCATAGTCAGCGACGTTGTTGCGGAAGGTGCTGTTTCGCACGAGAAGCTTGGAGAATCCGATCACCGAGAGAGCGCCACCCCACGGCTCGTCTCCGAGCGCTTTCGAAAACTCAATAGTGCAGTGCTCGAGCCTCGACTCTCCGTTGATCGAGCTCGTCCAGGGAAAGCGAATGCCATTCCAGCAGCCGCTGTTCGTGGTGTCCGGCGAGAATGCCTCGGGCTCGTCGGTCGTGAAGATGATGGGATCATCCGCGAAGCCAATGGCCAGCAGCCGCCCGAGGACAGTCAGACGATAGAAATCGGCGAACTCGACACGCGTGCCCGGCGCGACGGTGAGAGTGACGCAATCGTCTATGGCGACGTCTCCCACGACACGAACTGTGTCAGCATTCCAGGTTGTGTCGAACGCGATCGCCCCCGAGACCTCTATGCTCGAGCGACCGACGCCCAACGAATGCGCACTTGGATCCAGCCACGATTCCGCGCCGACCGGCCACCCGCCCGCGAACCGCGAGTCTCTGAGCGAAGGGAACGTCTGACACCCGTACCCCGCCGCCGGGGAGCCCGGGCCCGGTCTGAAGTCGCCGTTCTCGGGGTCAACGAGTTTCGGATCGACACCAATGACGTTGAAGTTCGGCGCATCTCCGGCCTCCGGCCAGTCCATGGGCTCGAATCACCCGTACTCACAGAGGAATGAGAAATGCGCGACCGCGAGCGCGTTTCGAACGGGGTCCGAGTGCCACGTCCAGTTCTCCCGGATGACCGGCACGCCGTAGAACCCGAACTGCCCGCTCGCGGAGATGTTGGTCCCCGTGGGTAGCCACTCGGTCGAAGCGCCGTGCGTGTAGATGTAGTCCCAGCCGGTGTCCACCGCGTCGACGACGATGTTCCGTTCGATCGTGATATTCTCGCCTGATCCCTGAAGGCGTACGCCGTAGTCGTGTGGTGCGTAGAACGTGCAGTGGCGAACTGATCCCTCGGGGATTTCCACGTGATCAGCCGTGTTGATCCCCCTGAACCGGATGTTCCCGTTCAGGACGATGCAGTCTTCGATGTCGAGGCGGTTCTCGCAGAACGAGATGCAGATCTGCTCGCCGCGGAGATCGAGGATGGCGCCGTTTCCGGTAATCCGGACGTCCGCGCCGCCCTCCCCTTCGAGTTCCCAGGAGAGAGGCGAGAGAATCGGTCCGATGAGAAGCCCGCCGGTGTAGGTCTGCCCGGTCTCGAGCACGATGTCGCGGTCGTAGCCCCCACCGGGTCCCGCAGCCTCGTAGACCTCTCGCAGTGTAACGGCCCGAGAGAAGGCTGGGACACCCACGATCAGAATCGCGACCAGGAGGATTAGTATCCGAAGCAACTGAGAAGGCTCCCGGACTGCTGCCGGGAGCCGATTCCAGATCATTTCAGCAGAACCATCTTCTTTGTCGCGACGAACTTGCCCGCCGTCATACGGCAGAAGTAGATGCCGCTGGGAAGCCCATCGGCGGCGATCACTGCTTGATATCTTCCGGCCTCATGTTCGCCGTCCACGACGGTCCGAACCTCACGGCCGGACGCGCTGTACAGCGTTATTGCGACGCGCGAGTCGACCGGCACGCTGAACTGGATGGTCGTAATCGGATTGAAGGGATTCGGGCTGTTCTGCTCCATCGAGAAAGTGAGCGGCATCGCATCGCCTTCCGGCACCCCGGTCAGGATCCACCCCGGCTGATACCAGAAGCCGATTTCGTCCACATACGACCCACCGCTCACAACCCCGATCGCCGGCTGTCCGATCGTGCCGTTGATCTGGAAGCCCCCCCCGATCGAACTGCCACCGCCCGAGCCGACGACGGCGGGAGATATCGTGTATGCTGCAGTGCTCGCGCCCGCCAACACAATGACGACGGCCCCGCACACCAGCATGTGCAGCCAGTTCAGTCGCATTGAGGCCTCCTTGTACAGTGTGAGATGCCAAGGCTGTGAGGTGTTTCGCCTACCTCGGCTGACGCATCCTCAGCTGACGCCTTTTATACTATAGTACAGTCCTACCGGGTTGGTCAAGAGGTACGCTGCCCGGGTAGTGTATCGGATCGATTGGCCACGGTGACTTGGGATCGACGTCCGGGCTTCGAGAAGCGCAAGAGCCGTGCTACACTGCCGGCGCTTCGAGGGTTCGCAATGCGCATCCTGAACCGCACGACGATCCAATGAGTCGAACCGGAGGCGATTCATGAAACCCATCTATCTGGTTTCCGCGGTTCTCGCGCTCGCCGCTGCCGGGTGTTCGAACCCGACGTCGTGCCTGGAGGACGACCTTCGGGCGCCGGCGATCTTCGCCTCCATCGTCACACACAACGAGGAACCCTTGTCTGGGATCTATCCCGATTTCGTCGCCGACGAGGCCGCGTTCTGGGAGCACCGCTCCAAGGTGGTCGCGTTCGCCAACATGTTCGCTGACGAGGGAGTCGAGTTCAACTACGAGTCCGACTGGAATTTCCTGCAGGCCGCTGCCATGTACGACTCCGGGACCGTATCCACGAACGGGAAGAACTTCCTCCGCCAAGATCGAGTACCTGAGAGACAACCTTCACGGCTGGGTGTACGACTTCGACTGGCAGGCCGAAGTCCTGTGGGGCGGTGCGACGAGCCATCATGAGAATGAGGACAGCTTATGGATCTCCGGTGTATGGAAGCCCCAGGACGACTTCCACTACTTGTCCCACGACGATGCAGCCCCTTTGCCCTGCATCGGAGGGTATAGACCTCGTTGGGCAGGACTGGATAGCCTACTGATCCTGCAGGAAGCGGGAGAACTGACCGAGGGTCGAATCTACACGCAGTCGATTATGATCACGCAGATCGACCTGGTTTCCAATCCCGGGAGCATTGCGGAGTATCGCCAGAAGATCATCGAGCACGCCCCGTACGTGGACGCGGGACTCATCCGCTGGATCCAGCTCGGCGAAGTCATCGATATCTGGGAGAGCGAGTACGGCTCGCAGCCGAATCTGCTCTCCTGGCTCGAGGGCGACATCAGCCCCTAGACCGCCGCGAGCGGTCACTGATCCAGAAACTCGCCGTGATGCTCACGTAACCGCGCCAGGACGCTTTCGCGAAGACTCACCACGAACTCCACGAGTTCCCGTGCATCGGCTGGACTCACGGTCCCCGCCGCGTCGTACTCGATGATGTTACGCTTCTTGCGACAGACCTCAAGGTAGGCAACGTCCGCGCTCCGATCTGGCCCCAGAATCAGACCAAGCGCCTGGATGGTCCGGTAGTGCTGGAGGTTCCTTTCGGCACGGTAGCCTTCGGCATAGAGCAGGGCAGTGCAGAGCCTCAGCGCAGCATTGTACGCGATCCCGAATCGCCAGTCGCAGAGATATCGCCTCGTGCATCGGCAAGATCGCGCTCGACGATCCCGAGCAGGCCGGCGATCTCCTCCTTACTGGTCGAGTGTGGACGGAGCCACCCGCTACTCGCCCAATCGCGCAAGCTCATCCTCGTCCCCCACGACAAACAGCTTCGGCGATTCCAGAACCCGAAGCAGGAAGTGGTCCCCGGACGCCCGTCGCCGCCCCAACTCGGCCGCGTCCATGACGTGCGGATTGACCTCGCGGCCGATCCGCTCGGACACGCCGACCAGCAAGCGAGAGACTTCCTTGAGTCCCACTTCTCCGACGACCATCAGATCCACATCGGATTCACCACCCTCATCGCCACGTGCGAATGATCCGAATACGAAGGCGACGGAGATCGCTTCCACAGCCAGGGCCTGCCGGAGTATGTCAGCGAGGCCGATCGTCTTCATCACCAGATTGCGGATGTCGTTGTATAGCGGATGGGTTTGGTTAGCGCTGTAGTAGAGACGGTTGCCATCTCGCCGAGCCGAGACGAGATCCCTGTCCTCGAGCTTCTTGAGTTCCTGACTGACGGTCCGGATCGCCAGCCCGGAGCGGCGCTCGATCTCGCGAACATGGAGCTCCTCGACCGAGATGCCGAAGAGAAGACGGAAGACCTCCGCCCTTGCGCGGGAGAATAGTATGTCTGGTAGTAGTTCCATAATTGTCTGGTCAGAGCATACAATTGTATGTCGTAAGCAGTCAAGAGCGGAAATGGAAATCGCTGGATCCAACGCAGAAGGGTCTTCTTCTCCTCGTCGGTGCACGTCCTATTGCGGATCCCCCACGAAGAATCGCACAGACCGCTTCTCCGCGAAGTCGTAGCCAAGATCGAGGAGGGTTTTTCCCTCGCCGTCCAGAATCCTGAGCGCGCCGTTCTCGCCGATGCTGTCGGGGGCTGAACCCCTGAGCCACCAATGGCGGATGAGTCCGTCCTCTTCGCTGTCAAGGAACTCGAACGTGTACGCTCCCGGATCCAGGTGGATGCGGTCTTCGTAGACGGTGCCGTCCTCGAAGACGAGGCGGGACGCCGCAACGATTCCGTCGCGGTCGGTAATCGTGTAGCTAGGGATAGGAAATCTCATCACGTGGGATCTGATTGCAGACACTTCGCTCTTGGGCAACATAATCTCGGTCATGTCGCGCGGCTTCATCTCCGATTCGTCGTTCTCCTACGCGAGCTACTCAGACTCGATCGGCGGGTGGGGCTCGAAGGGTGTCACTATCGTCCCGGCGACCGATGTGGATGAGCCCGCGATTCCGAGCCGACTCGTGTTCCACGCGCCGTCGCCGTCGCCGTTCTCCGGAACTACCACTCTTGCGTTCGACGTCCCGGCCGAAGCCGGGAGACTCCAGCTTGCCATCTACAACGCGCGCGGACAGCTCATCCGTACGCTCGTGGATGGCTTTGTCGCACCTGGCCGCTGTGAGATCGTGTGGAACGGAGACGACGCCCACGGGCTTCCTGTAACCGGTGGTGTCTACTTCGCGAAGTGTGAGGCGAACGGTGTCACAAGCACGCGCAAGCTCGTGGTTGTGAGATAGGTCTGCCGAAGACGTGCGCGTGCGGTGCAGTCCAGAGGGACTGTGGTCCGTGGGGACTACTCCCTCCTAGTCACATCGCACGGGGTGCGGTCCGCCAAAGACCCTCGCTGCGCGGAACGCCTTGCCGCCTGGTGGAACCGTGACCTCGCCTAACGCCACGGGCCCAGCACCACCGTCCGGCGTGATGCTCACCTCGTATTCCCCAGGCACGACGGGAAGCCTGGCGATCCACATCCCTGCGGGGAGCGTGATCCAACTTCTCGTATCCGCCTGTTCGGTCTCGGCAACTGCAAGTGTGACGACATTCTCCACCACCCACATAAGAGCCTGCGCTGCGAAACTGTCATTCTTGCGCCTACCTGCTGACGCTTCCTTCTCGCTATCCTTTTTCCGCTTCTCCTCGCGGTCGTACTTCGCCTTTGCCAGCGCGATCTGCTTGGTCGTGGCGCGGAGCGTCGACCTCAGCTTGATAGCACCGATCCTACGCTCAAGCGTCCACCGCGCGAGGGCGTCGATATCCTGCGCGCGTTCTGCCCACGCGTGCACGGTGTAGTCGACGGCTGGGTCAGCAACGCGCATCGCCTCTACCCGGAACCCGTCCGGCGCCCACGGCACGCTCACAAAGACCGGGTAGGCAATCTTCACGTAGGCGGCAAGATGCGAGCCGCCGCGAAACCCCTCTGGAACGAGGGCTTTGTGTATGGGGAATTCGATCGACTCCTCGAGCTTGTACGGTGCCCAGCCGGAATCGATGATTACCACGATCTCACCCATTCCCGCAGGCACTGGTCTCACCACACCAACAGTATCGACCAACGCGCCAGTCTCATCCTCGCGACCGAGCAAGCGCCCGAGCCACACAAACGATTCCGCCAACCCCTGCGGTACTCCCATCAATGCGCCGAGGCCGGACTCACCCTCATAGGCTCTCACCGCGAGCAGGTAGTCGATGAACGCGTCCTCTCGCTTCCCTATTCCTTCGTAGATGAGACCCGAAAGATACCGGATGAACCCGTCATCCTGATAGCGGTCGGTCCCCTCTTCGTAGCGAGCATCCAGTTTGCGGAAGACCTCGTCGAGACGGCGGCACTCAACGAGTGCATCTTCGAAATCGTCCAGCATCAGATAGTTCAGGGTCATGTAGTAGTGGAGGTAGGCGCGTTCGAAATCCTCACCGACGTACGCCTTCACAGCCTCGTTGACGGTGTAGTCGGCGATAGTCCCCGTGATGCTGACAGGCTCGAGTTCCTTCGCAGCGGCGACCGCCAACTCGAACTCATGGTTGCTCTTCTCGAACTCCCCCGCCAGATGGAGCAGGTGACCGCGCTGGGCGCGGTAGAGAAGCCGGTCGTTCTCACTGTTCGCGATAGCGGTCTTGTCGATAGCCTCTACAGCGGCCGTGAGATCGCCTGCATACGCCTTCTCAAGAGGTTCGCAGATGACGCGCGCAGCGGGCGTGCAGCCGGACAGAAGCCCGGCGCACGCACACACGGCGAAGAGACGCTTCACCACAGATTAGCTCCTCGGGCTCAGTCGGTTCTAGAACCTGGTCTTCGCACCCGACACGAGGTGCTTCCGCTTGGCGCTTCCGATCCAGACCTTCTCCCAAGTCCTGAGGTCGATGAGCGAGAGATCCACCTGGTAGAACACGATAGCTTTGCTTCCCGCCTGATCGACTACCGAGCTTATCGTCCCCAGCATCATGAAGTCAGCACCCGATACGCCGCTCGACACATCGCCGGAGACACCTCCACCTTTGGCCATCCCCGACTGCCAGTCGACCTCCCTCATGAGATCGGCACGGATGTCCTCGTCCGCCACAAAGCGCACGAGACCTGAGTTGATGAGAACGCGCTGGAGCTCGTTCATGAACACATCCTTGCTGATGTGCTCACTCGTGTTGTTCGCGATATCGCCGATCACGATCCTTGGCCGCGCCTGGTCGTGCGCCCCGCGGAATTCGGGAAGCCATGGTTTCTCCAGGCAGTCCGGGATCAGCGTCTCGGCCGTGGCCTGCGCGTCGGAATCGTTCCATCGACCGCTGATGTACCCTTCGGTCGTCGGGTCCACATTCTCTACCTTCGTCCCGCCACAGCCTGCGGTCATGAACACTGCAAGTGTCAGAGCGACGATTGCCACAACCGTTGATCGTCTCCTTCTCGTGTCCATCCAACCCCTCCTTCACTTGAAACCACTGCTCCAGAAAACCAATTCTGACCGCGAAGCTACAGCAGATCCGCCTCGAGCACAATAAGAGAACCCCCCTCCTTGGAGGGGGGTCCTCAGAGTCGAGTTCGGCGTCGAAACCGTGGCGGAACCCTGTTCATCTCATGGATTACGTTTGGGTCCCAGGTTTCGCGGGAGTGACACCGTGCTCGCCCCGCAACTAGTTTTGATGCGTAACGTAACGTCGAGGTTCGCGAAGACCACTGGAAGATCCCGGCACGATACGTGGCATTCGCCGGATGATACCATTCGCAACCTGCTCGACCAACACAAAATCGCACAATCCGTGCCACCGCGTCTAGAAATCGACCTGGAATCTCGTCATGAATGCAGCGCTTTTCCCCACATCTTCGAGATCGGACATCACATAATTGAGCATCACGCGGCTGTTCGCACTCATGTACCAGTTCAGCCCGACCGTCGTGTCCGTGAGATTCCCGCCCATTATCGCAGCGTCGCTATCGTCGAGATCGAGATTTGAGTACCGCACTGCCAGTTCCAGCGCGCCCCAGCCATCGTCCATGAACGTCGTCGCAGGCTTCACGCGGGCTATACACCCTGCCTTGAACGGGCGGTGCTCGCCCGTGAGCATCCAGCTGACCTGAACGTAGTAACCTGTGAATGTGGCCTCTTCTGCGATATCACGCGCCCCGCGGAACCCCACGGAGTCCGGCTCCGCCGTGGATGAAAGATCGACACCGACGCTGACGTATTCGCCCTGCAGATAGATCGGCCCCACGACGGCGGCTGCCTCGATCCCGAACTGCACGACCGAGTCGACATTCATCTCCCCCGCCCCCGTGTCGATGAGAACGGGCGCCGTGTGATTCTCGGGAGCAATCTTGTACCGCACGCTTTCCCCGTCCGGGTTCCTCAAGCTGACCGAGCCGCCGACGTGGACCATCGTCGTGCCGCCGTCCCGCCGCACCGGCGTTCCCGTGAGCCGCGCCGTGTAGCTCATCTCGTTGTTGCCACTCCCCTGACCATACCCATCGACGTCTCTGAAGGCGCCAACAGCCCACGTCATCCGGCCATCGAGAGCTGTGTTATGAAGCATGAAACCGCTGTTGCGCCACGGCTTGAATGCAGTCGGAAGCGCGAACTCCATGAAGGTCATGTACTTGCTGCTGGTTAAGCCCTCGAGTGTGAACGGCTCGCGGATATGGCCTACGCGAACGTTTCCCACGGCAGGAATGCCATGCACTTCCACATACGCGTCCTTGAGGCTCGCGTCACCTCCGGCAAGATCGTAGTCGACAAAGAAGCGCATATGGTCATGAATGCGACCTTTCATGTGGATGCGCGCCGCGCGAAACTCCGTGCCGCCCACGAACGCATCCTCGCCGAATGCGTCTTCCATCTCCCTGTCGACGTCGGCCCACTCCATCCAGTCATTGAAAAGCCTGCCGCCGAATGCAACATCGTGAATGCCCAGGATCCTCTTCACAATGATCTCGCCGGATGTCTCCTCAGCCGCCACTGGAGCCGCGATGCTCAGGAGAAGCACAACCGCCAGGATACGCACTACCGTCAGTCTTCTGGACATCATCCCACCTCCGCTGAAGTAACTCGCTACCGTCCCACTGGGAAACTCCGATAGCATAGCCGAGGAGTCGGTCCTCCGACAACCAAAGAAGAAGGGCGTCGCCGGGTGCTTCCGACTAACGCCCTCTGAATGGTCAAGATGCCTGCGTTCGAGCTGCACTGATTCGCCGGCTGGGACCCGCGCGGACACTGCACTGATTTGCCGGCTGGAACCCCTCCGCTTCCCCGGCCCTACTTGTCGCGGATGCTCACGAGGTTCTTCCCCGCATCCTTGCTGCGATAGAGCATCT
>JAUWBY010000250.1 GCA_030609605.1 Candidatus Eiseniibacteriota bacterium | reverse complement strand
ACTGAACCTCGCTTCACCTTGATGCTGAACGCGTGCGGCTACGCGAGCCGTGGCCCAGACTGCAGCCACCGCCCTCCCGCATGCATGTGTCTTCACTGTCAATGAACTGTGTCCATACTAGTCAACGACAGGCAGACGTGCAAGAAGTTTTGAGCGCGCTTCGGTAAAGAGAGGGCCGGGCGTAGGGCAGAACTTCCCAAGTGTGGCAAGAACATGCAGGCAGGGAGGCGCGTCTGAACGTTTCTGACTGTCCCCTCATAAGGGAACGGGGCGGACCAACACGGCGGGCGCAACGCGGCGAGCCAAAGGAAGGAATCGCCGTCCAGGCTAGCGCGTCCGGCCGGTCAGACAACCGCCCCGAATGTACCACGCCTGCTAAGTGCAATCCGCGTTCCAGCAGCACGTTGTTCCGGAATTACGTGTGTGCGGACGTCCTCAGCGCCGGTAGCCAGTCGGGTGGAAGAGGCCTCGCGGGGCTCTCGCGGCGCGCCGTCCCTGGCCCTGCGCACGATACCCGGCACACCAACCAGAAGGAGGGCCGGCCCAATGGACCGGCCCCCGTTTCTATCGGCCGCGGCCACCTGGGATCCTCCCCCGTCGACCGGGCATCTTCGTGTCGTCTATCCAGGCACGACATGCCTCTATCTAAGCACTACCAGCTTGCTCAACCGGACCTCGTCGCCCGCAATGAGCTTGACGAAGTAGAGGCCGCTGCCGACGCTGCGACCCTGCTCGTCGCTGCCGTCCCACCGGACCTCGACCGCACCAGGACCTGCCTGACCGCGCACGAGCGTCGTGACCAGCCGACCGTCGACGCTGTATATCGCCAGTGTGACATCGGTCGTCTGCGGCAGCTCGAAGGCCAGCGTCGTCTCCGCACCGAACGGGTTCGGATGTGCGGGACGAAGCGCCACGCGCGACATCTCCTCGGCGCCGGTGGAGTTGACGATGAAGCTCCCGGTGTCCATGAGCGGACCGCGCTCCGTGCCGTCGTCCGCATAGACACGCCAGTAGTAGGTGCCGTTCGTGAGTGCGGACCCGACAGTCCAGCTCGTCGTGCCTGCTCCCTCCACGACTCCGACCGCGGAGGCCGCGACGGATGTGCAAAGCTCATCGGAGTAGACCGCGAAGCCGTACGTCAGCACGTCACCCGGATCCGGGTCGGACGCGTTCGCGACAGTGAGCGTCGGTGTCGACGAGGGGACAGTGCCCCCCTCCGGCGGATCCGAGAGCGTGGGAGCTGACGGCGGCGCGTTCCCGGTCGGCGGCCCGTAGATCTCGACGTCGTCCACGTACCAACCGTCCTCGGTTATGTACGTGTCGGAGTTGAACCGGAACCTCACCTTGAAGTTCGCGGTACCCACGAAGTCGTCCAGCGGGTACACGATCTGGGCCCACGGCCAGTCCCCGTGGAATCTCTCGCCGACCTGCAGCCAGGTCGTCCCTCCGTCGTCCGAGGCTTCCACGTAGCAGAAGTCCCAGTTCGCCTCAGTGTCGACCCTGTGCCAGAACCGCAGCTCGGCCGCCACCGCGCTCGAGAAGTCGATGGGATCGGCCAACTCGATCCACGTGTTCCGGTAGTTGCTGTAGTTGCCGCCGGGGCTGTCCGTGTAGGAGGTGCTCATCGAGTGGAACTGCGCCGACGTGAGCCCCCAGTAACCGTCGTTCTCCACCCAGTTCCCACTGCCGCTCTCCATGTTGTCGGAGAAGAGCAGCGTCGGCGTTCCGACCATCCAGACGATCTCCTCTTCGCCCTGGAAATCGTCCGCGACGATGTTGACCGTGATCGCCAGGCCGTGACCGTCCGGCGTCGACGGGTCGAGAGTGAAGGAGAACGGGTCCAGGGAGTTACTGGCGTAGTCCCGCGCCGCGATCGACCCCAGAATAGAAGAGGCGTCGCTCAGCTGGACGTACGGGTCGTCCGTCGAGAGCGTGATGGAGACGTTCGAAGCACCGATGGCCACGCCCTGATTGTCGATAGTGACAGTGAGGTCCAGCGTCTCGCCCGGGTCCGGGTTCTGGTCACCGTTGCCTCCGGCCAGCGTGTAGTTGTCGCGCATCGCCAGGTACGAGCCCGCGACCCTGGTCATGTACTGTTGCGGCCAGAGATTCTCGGCGACCAGGCCGGGCAACTCGCTGTCCGACGGCCAGAAACCACTACCAGACACCTCCACACAGACCGACAGACCACCTTCGACCCCGTAGAACCAGTCGCACGTCGTCCCCGCGCAGTCGTAGAGGATCTCGCCCGCCTGGCCCACCTGGTAGCCGTTGTACTGGGCCATGTCGTTGCACATATCCCGGAACAACGCGTCGTCTGCGGTGTGGAAGTTGTGGTCGTAGCCCCACGGCAGGAGGATCATCCCCGCGACGGAGTGGAATGTGATATTGGTGATGAACTCGTGGGCGGAAACGAAGTCCGTGTAGGCCTGGATCTCGGGCTCGGAGTGCGGGGCGGTGCCCTTGTAGACGTCGCTGCACGGGTCGCTCGAGGTGCCGGAGTAACCCCACATGTAGTCGTAGTTTCTGTTGGGGTCGACACCGTAGCAACTCGACCCCTCGTTGTCCCGCCTGTTCTTCCTCCACATCGTTCCCCAACCACCCATCTCGTTGTAGATGAATCCGTCGGGATTGACAATCGGCATGAACCAGATCTCACGGTTGTCGACCAGGAACGTCGCCTCAGCATCCGTGCCGTAGTTCTCGCAGAGCCAGGTCATGTAGTGGGCGATGGCCATCGGCGTGACCACTTCCCTCGCGTGGTGCAAGCCGTCGAAGAAGACCTCGGGTTCCGTCTCATTCACGTCGGGATTGTCGGAGATCTTCATCACCCACAGCGCGCGCCCCTCACAAGACGTGCCGACGGAGTCTCTGGCTGTCGTTATCAATGGATAGGCGGCGTGCAGCGCATCGAGGAAATCGAGCATCTCCGAGTTCGTGTAGTAGTCACCGAAATCCTCTCGCGGCGCATAGGTGCGATAGTGGGCCTTCATATCGGCTATCTCAACGGTGACGTCGTAGCCCAGACCCCTGAGCTCCTCTATCTGTGCAAGGTCAGTGACCAACGTCACGCCGACTCCGGGCTTGGACCGCATGATATCGAGTCCCTCAATGCTCCGGAAGGCGTGCCACTCTTCCATCGAGTCGAACTCGACGCGGGCCTGCGTCACAACCGGTTCCGGCTGGCTCGCCGGGGCCATCGCGGCCAGCAACATGGTCGCGAGCAGCACGAGCACCAGGGATGAACGTCCGGACGGATTCCGCATCGAACACTCCTTGATTTGGGGTACGTCCACGTGACTGCCTGTTCTCCATGACGGAGCCGGGCGCGATGGCCTAAGACAGTACGAGGAACAGGCGCATGCGCCCCAAATGATGACAATACCACAAATTACACTCTGAATCAATAATCAGATGGAGAGCTGTCTAAGCAATCAGACTATGTCCTCAGCAACTGCAATGAGAAAATGTCCTCTCCAAGGAGGGGGCACACATGAAGGGGACCATCGTTTTGAGCCACAGAGAGACGCATAGAGCCAAGGTGCTGGAACGGGTTGCTGCCGGGGTTCTCACCCTCAGGCAGGCCTCCGTGTTGCTCGGCGTCAGCTATCGCCAGGCGAGGCGCCTCAAGAAGCGCTACGCCGCGGGTGGAGCTGCCGCACTTGCCCACCGGAACAGGGGCCGAC
>JAUWBY010000117.1 GCA_030609605.1 Candidatus Eiseniibacteriota bacterium | reverse complement strand
GGATCCTGCGAAAGCGCGGTCCGACAAGAGAATGGCATCGTCCACACCCAAGGCGAGCGCTTCCCTGAGCGCTCCCTCAACCTGGGGGGGCCCCATCGACATCACGGTCACGGTGCCGCCACCGGCGCTCTCCTTCAAACGCAGCCCCTCCTCGATAGCATAAGTATCGAAGGGGTTGATGATGCTGGGAACACCCTCGCGGATCAGGGTGTTTGTCTCCCTGTCGATCCGCACGTCGGTGGTGTCTGGAACCTGCTTGATCAAAACCAGGACATTCATATAGAAGACTCTTCCCATCGGGAGCGCCGGACCACCGGCCGCACCCAGTCCCGCGCCTCCGCCGGAGGTGTAGCACGCTACTTGCCCTTCCTCTCCTCGGCGGCGCTCTCCTTGATCACAGCTGAACCTATGATGGAGCGCTGAATCTGGTTTGTGCCCTCATAGATCTGCGTTATCTTGGCGTCTCTCATCATCTTCTCGACGGGGTACTCCTTCATGTAGCCGTACCCGCCGAGTATCTGCACTGCATCGACCGTCACTTTCATCGCCACATCTGAGGCAAAGACCTTGGCCATTGCTGAAGCCTTACCAACGTTCTTCGCACCTGAATCGACCAGCCGAGCCGCAGAATAGACGAGAGACCGCGCGGCCTCGATCTGAGTTGCCATGTCCGCGATCATGAACTGTATCGCCTGAAAAGACGCGATCGGCTGCCCGAACTGCTCCCTGTGCCTCGCGTATTTGACCGCCTCGTCAAGAGCACCCTGCGCGATGCCGACCGCTTGCGACGCGACGCCCGGTCGCGACTTGTCAAAAGTCCGCATGGCGACCATGAACCCCATCCCCTCACGCCCCAGCAGGCTCTCCTTCGGAACCCGGCAATCCTGGAAGACAAGTTCACGCGTGGTTGATGCGCGGATACCCATCTTGTTCTCTCTCTTGCCGAACGTGAAGCCGGGGGTGTCCTTCTCAACGATCAGAGCGGATATCCCACGAACGCCCGCACTCTTCCTTGTTCTGACGATGACGGAGTAGATGTCCGCTTCGCCGCCGTTGGTTATCCACTGTTTGGTCCCGTTGATGACGTACTCATCACCATCCAGCTCAGCACGTGTCTCGATGGCCCCCGCGTCGCTGCCGGCGTTGGCCTCGGTGAGCGCGAATGCCGCCAGCTTCTCGCCCGAGGCAAGCGGTGGGAGGTACTTCTTCTTCTGCTCGTCGGAACCGAACAGGAGAATGGGATATGCGCCGAGTGCGGAGGCGGCGAAGGCGAGCGAGATCCCTCCGCAGACCTTCGATAGTTCCTCTGTCGCAATGCACATCTCGAACGCGCCGCCGCCGAACCCACCATACTCCTCAGGAATGTAGACGCCGTAGATGTCCGACTCAGCGAGTACCTTGACGATCTCCCAAGGGAACTCGCCGGTCTCGTCAAGCTCCTCCCGCATCGGCAGGATTTTCTCCCTGGCGATCTGTCCACAGAGTTCCTTCAGCATCTCCTGTTCTTCAGTCAGGAAGTGATCCATCAGCGTGCCTCCTTGCTTGGAGTTCTGCGTCGGCGTCGTCTGATTGCTGCTCTCCGTATGCTCGCTGGGGATTCCGATCGGTCCGGTGAGGGCGCAACCTCACGAGGCCGGGGTTTCTGGTCGCTCATACCGGCCGTTCGCTTCTCGGATGAAGGTCTCCTCGCCCTCGAGGAGGGTGCTGTCCGCTCCTGCGACGACTTCGACGACCCCTCAGGTGAGGGCTTGCTCTCTCTCGACAATGGCTTCCTTTGCCTGTGCAGCCGCGCAGGCGCTCCTTGTGAGCTGGAGCTGTCGCGTCCAGAGATCAGCTTGAGGCTCCTCAGAGCATTCCGGGCAGCCATCTGTTCGGCCACCTTCTTGTTCAAACCCTCCCCGCGCCCGAGCGCGCGGCCGCCCAGTCTGAGTTCGACGTAGAAGGTCCGCCGGTGCTCCGGACCGGTGGCAGAGACCACGCGATAGCGAGGTCTCGCTCCCATGGTCTTCTGAGCGTGCTCCTGAATCATGCTCTTGTAGTTGCGATATTCATCAACGTTGAGGAGCTCGTCCATGCTCGCGAGGATGTGTTTCTCCACGAAATCCCGCGCCGCGACCAGTCCTGCATCGAGGTAGATAGCGGCAATAACGGCTTCGAACGCGTCGGCAAGAATGGAAGACCGCTTGGCCCCGCCGGAGAGCCGCTCATTCTCTGAGAGGAGAATGTAGTCGCCGAATGAAAGCTCCTCCGCCCTTCGAGACAGAATGGTCTCGCTCACAAGGAGTGATTTGATCTTGGTCAGGCGCCCTTCCTGCCTGGTGGCGTACATGGCATAAAGGTGTTCATTGACCAAAAGCCCCAGGATCGCATCGCCCAGGAACTCCATACGCTCATTCGACTGCGCCCTACCCATCTCCATCTCATACACGTACGACCTGTGCATGAGTGCCTGGTTCAGAAGCTCCAGGTCATGGATCCGGACGCCCAGCGAACGGCAGAGAGCCACGAGTTCGTCGGCCCTCTGCTTTTCAATACTGCCTCTGTCGATCACCCGAAGGCGCGCGAGCAGGCTCTGAATTCGTGTCATCTGTGTATCCCGGCTATCCCTCGAATCGCCGGATCGCGATCGAACAGTTGTGTCCGCCGAATCCGAACGAGTTCGTAAGTGCGTTCAGAATCTTCGCATCTCTGGCTTGATTCGGAACGTAGTCGAGATCACAGTCTGGATCCGGGGTCTCGTAGTTGGTCGTGGGAGGTATAACCGAGTTCGCGAGTGAAAGAGCCGTGAAGATGGCCTCAACGCCTCCTGCAGCTCCCAGGAGATGTCCCGTCATCGACTTCGTCGACGACACGGCGAGCGCACGAGCATGCTCACCGAAGACCGACTTGATCGCGGCCGTCTCGAACTTGTCGTTCAGGGGCGTGGATGTACCGTGAGCGTTGATGTACTGCACATCCCCGGGGACCATCTCAGCATCATCCAACGCAAGAGCCATGGCTCTCGCAGCACCCGCTCCACCGGGCGCAGGCGCCGTCATGTGGTAGGCGTCACCTGTCGCACCATAGCCGGCAACCTCCGCATGAATCACGGCTCCGCGGCGCTTCGCGTGCTCAAGTTCCTCGAGCACGACAATGCCTGCGCCCTCACCAAGAACGAAACCGTCGCGCCCGGCGTCGAACGGTCTCGACGCCAGCTCGGGCTGATCGTTCCGGGGAGAGATCGCGCGCATCGCCGCGAAGCCTGCGACGGAAAGCGGACACACGGCGGCCTCGGCACCCCCGGCCACCATGATATCGGCATCTCCACACCGAATGGCCTTGAATGACACACCGATAGCATGGGCGCCCGACGCGCACGCAGAGACAGTGGCGAAGTTCGCTCCCTTGAGGCCAAGCATTATGGACACCATGCCCGATGACATATCCGCTATGAGCATCGGGATGAAGAACGGGCTGACCCTCCTCGGCCCCTTCTCCATGAGAACGGAATGCTGCACCTCGAGAGTTTGTATACCACCCACACCCGAGCCTATGATGACGCCGGCTCGAGTCGAATCGAAATCACCCTCATCCAGACCGGAATCTTTCCAGGCCATGAGAGCTGCGGCCACGCCGTACTGGGTACTTGGGTCCATCTTTCTAGCTTCACGCTTTGCTATGAACGGCTCCACATCGAATCCCTTGAGTTCCGCAGCGATTCTGACGGAGAAGTCCGAAGCGTCGAAACGCGTGATGGCCCCAACCCCGTTCTTGCCCTCAAGAAGGGCTTCCCAGGTCGTTGCCCTGTCCAGTCCCAGGGGCGTCAGTGCACCCATGCCTGTGACCACTACTCTCCTCGACATGCGTTCCTTTCCTCTCGTGTTCCACCCCGCGGCGCATTGTCGCCTGCGCTCGGGATCTTCGCGCGCGTCACATCCTGGGCACGCACGCCATCGCCGGACCGGCCCGCAGAAACACACATGCGGTTCCGTAGTCATGAGCCGCGGCCCCACGCACGAAGTGGAACCGCGGTTCACAATCGCTGTCCTGCCCGTCAGCCTATCTTCTTCTCCAGATAGGCGACGATATCGGCAACGGTCTTGAGACCATCGGCCTCGTCCGAATCATCGGCTCTGATGCCAAACTCCTCCTCGAGCGAGAACAGGATGTCCGCCTGCTCGAGCGAATCCGCCCCCAAGTCCTCAACGATCGCCGCCTCCATTGTGACCTGTTCAGCGTCGATCTGGAGCTTCTCCGCAATGACCTGCTTGACCTTCCCCAGGACATCCGCCATTCTTTCTACCTCCTGAGTCCGTTTAAGCCACGGGGACCAAGCCTACGAGGCCATGCCCCCATCTACGTTTATCGTCTGCGCAGTGATATAGTCTGCTTCATCAGAAGCAAGGAATGCAACCAGATTCGCGATATCCTCCGGCTTCCCGAATCGTTTGATAATAAGCATGGAGTTCAGACCGTCCCTGACCTTCTCCGACAGCTTCTCGGTCATAGGAGTCTCGATGAAGCCGGGGGCTATCGCGTTGGCCGTAATCCCGCGTGATGCGAGCTCGCGCGCGGTGGTTTTGGTCAGCGCCACGATGCCGGCCTTGGAAGCACCGTAGCTCGCCTGTCCGATATTGCCTATCTGCCCTATGACCGACGAGATGTTGATGACCCTTCCCCAACGACCGGCCATCATGATCCTGGCAGCCGCGCGAGTGCAGTTGAACGTGCCCTTGAGGTTGATCTTGAGGACCAGGTCCCAATCATCAGGCGACATCCTGATGAGTAGGTTGTCGCGAGTAATCCCGGCGTTGTTGACCAGGATGCCTATGCCTCCCAGATCCTCTGCCACCTGCTTCATCACCTCGACTGCCGCGTCCGCGTCGGCGACGTCCAGTACATATGCCCTAGCCGTGCCCCCGGCTTTCTCGATCTCGGTGGCGACGGCGGATGCACTCGCCTCATTGATGTCCACAATGGCAACGCTCGCCCCTTCGGACGCGAGTCTGAGCGCGATGGCCCTGCCTATGCCCGAACCGCCACCTGTAATGACCGCCTGTCTTCCATCGAGTCGCATGGATCCTCCTCACTGCCGAGCCGACCCCTGCCGGCTACCGACCGGTCGGTGAACCGTCCATGAGTATATCTATCTCCTTCAGACTACCGGCACCCGCAGTAGGGACTGAAACATCTATCTTCCTCATGAGCCCTCTGAGCACGTTACCGGGACCGACCTCTATCAGTCGCTCGGCCCCAAGGTCAACGATCGTCCTCATACTGTCGACCCATCTCACAGGGTTCGTGATCTGTCTCACCAGGTTCTCTCGAATCACCTCAGGATCATCAATCGCGCTGCCTGTCACATTCGCGACGAAGATGGCCTGCGGCTTCTCGATGACGATGCTCTCAAGAAACGCCTCCATTCCCAGACGGGCGCTCTCGAGCAGATCGCTGTGGAAGGCGCCGCTGACCTTGAGTTCGATGGCACGACGGGCTCCCCGCTCCGTGGCAAGCTGCATCGCCATCCGCACGGTCGTCGTGTCACCTGAAATAACGATTTGCGAGGGGGAGTTGTAGTTCGCAACCTGCACGACGCCTGCGGATCCGGCCTCCGCGACCACGGCATCGAGCACCTCCGCGTCCAGCCCAATGATGGCCGCCATCGTGCCGGGAGTCTCGAGTCCAGCCTCGTACATCAATTTGCCACGTTCGCGCACCGCACGAACAGCGTCTTCGAGCTTGAGACTGCGCGCCGCCACAAGCGCCGTGTACTCACCCAGGCTGTGACCGGTCACGGCCCACGGCTCGACACCTCGCTCAAGCACCAGCGTCAATGCCGCCACGCCGGCCACGAGAAGCGCCGGCTGTGTGTTCACCGTCTTCCTGAGTTCGTCTTCAGGCCCCTCGAAGCTCAGGCTCGCCAGGTCGAGGTCTATCGCCTCGGAGGCGCGCTCGTAGACCTCACGGACCTTCGGGGAGCTCTCGAAGAGGTCCTTGCCCATACCAACCGCTTGCGATCCCTGCCCCGGAAACAGCAGTGCTATGCGTTCCATGGGTCTTCTACCATCTCATCAAAGCCGAAGCCCAGGTGAAGCCGGCGCCGAACGCGACCAGACCGACAAGCATGCCTTCTTTCAGACTCCCGTCGTCGATCGCCTCGCACATCGCGAGTGGGATCGACGCCGCCGACGTATTCCCGTATTTCTGGATGTTGACGTAGGCCTTCTCGCCCGGCATCTTCGCCCGCTTGGCCACACTCTCGATGATACGGAGATTCGCCTGGTGTGGAAAGAGTATGTCCATGTCATCGCCCGTCAGGTTCTGCTGCTCGAGGACCTGCACGACTGAGTCACCCATCTTCTTCACGGCGTTGACGTAGACCTTGCGGCCATCCATGTAGATCATGTGCAGGTTCTTGTCAACTGTCTCGTGAGAGGCCGGCAGTCTCGACCCGCCGGCAGGCAGAGACAGAAGGCTGCCGAGAGAACCGTCGGAGCCGATGACATGATCGATGATCCCCTTCGGCGCTTCGCAAGGACGCAGGATCGCGGCTCCTGCGCCGTCACCGAAAAGAACGCACGTATTCCTGTCGGTCATGTCGGACACCTTGGAAAGCGTCTCAGCACCGATCAGAAGAATGGTCTCCACGGTACCGGCCTTGATGAACTGCTCGGCAATGACAAGGCCGTATATGAAACCGGAGCATCCGGCCACTATGTCATACGCGAACGCATTGGCGGCACCGATGTTCGTCTGAACGAGGCACGCCGTCGAGGGGAAGAACATGTCCGGTGTGGCTGTCGCCACGATGATCATATCGATCTCATCGGGGGTCACACCGGCTTTTTCCATGGCCATCTTCGATGCCGCAGTCGCAAGATCGGATGTCGCCACGTCGGCCTCGACATGACGCCGTTCCTTGATCCCGGTCATCTGAGTGATCCACTCGTCCGACGTATCAACGATTCTAGCGAAATCTTCATTCGTCATCACCTTGGGGGGCACATACATGCCCATGCCGGCGATGTAGGCGTTACTCACGCTACCGGCCATCGTTCGACACCACCTCTCTCAGCGTATTCACGATCAGGCCGTCAACATCAGCGTCAACGAACTTCGCGGCAACCTTC
>JAUWBY010000055.1 GCA_030609605.1 Candidatus Eiseniibacteriota bacterium | reverse complement strand
ACGAGTCCGGCATCGACCGGATGGAAGCGGGGAACTTCTCGCAGGGCGGAGGGTATTATTACGGTTACGGCATCGTCTCCGCCGGCGGGGATGATGACGATACCTACATCGGTTCGCGGTACAACCAGGGTTTCTCTGCTCATCAGGCGATCGGCGTCTTTGTTGAGTCCGGAGGCGATGATCACTACACGACCAGACAGGGAGTCGCGCAAGGTCTGGCTTGGGACGAGTGCGTTACGCTCTTCATGGACGAGGGAGGGGACGATGTCTACGAGGGAGGCTCGTTCTTCTCCCAGGGGGCGTCGGCTCACAACAGCTTCTGCTTCTTCCTCGACAGAGGAGGAGATGACGTCTACGACTACGCGCCTGGCCCCGCCCGCGCCGGTGGGAACAACTACCACGGTGGAACGAGTCTTTCGCTCTTCGTCGACGAGCACGGTCGAGAGAACAGATTCCTCTCGTCGGAACCGGTGACCAACGGCTACTCTCACCACCCCGAGCACGGCTTCGTCCTCGATCTGGATGAAAGCGTCCAGTCGTTCATGTCGAAGAGAGACTGGTAGCCAGGCGAGTCGAGCGAAGTGTGGCTGGCTTGCCGTTCAAGGGCGGAGTAATGAGGTGGGTTTGGAGCAAGCTCTTGTAGTGTCAGCGCTCAAGAAAACCTACACGAAGGGGACGATCGATATCCCGGTCCTTCGCGGTGTCGACATGCATGTCGCGGAAGGAGAGTTCGTTTCTATCACCGGCCGTTCCGGCTCGGGCAAGTCCACGCTGCTCAATCTGATCGGCGGGCTCGACACGGCGACTTCGGGCTCCATAGTTGTTCACGGACGCGAACTCACGGGAATGAGCCGCACGGAGCTGGCCGTCCACCGCCGCCGGACAGTGGGGATGGTCTTCCAGTCCTTCAACCTCATCCAGTCTCGCACGGCTCTCGAGAACATCACGCTGGCACTCGCCTTTGGTGGTCATCCGCGGCCAACGCGCCGGCAGCGCGCCGGGGAATTGCTCTCATCCGTGGGACTCGGTCATAGACTGGACCACACACCGGGAGAACTCTCCGGTGGTGAAGCTCAGCGCGTGGCAATAGCAAGAGCTCTGGCCAACGCCCCTGGAATCCTGCTTGCAGATGAGCCAACCGGCAATCTCGACAGCCGGACATCGTGCGAGATCATCGAACTCCTCAGACAACTGAATCGCAAGCAGGGCATCACGGTCATCATGGTCACTCACGAAGAGGATGCGGCGCGGTCGGTGTCACATCGAGTGCTCAGACTTCTCGATGGCGTGCTCCTGGGTGAGGCGAGCGGGGAGGTGAGCGAGTGACGTTCCGGGATCTTTCCTCACTGTCGCTTGAGAATCTCTGGCGCACCAAGCTCAGAACTTCTCTTACCGTGCTTGGTGTGATGATCGGAATCGGCGCGCTCGTGTCGATGGTGTCGTTCGGGAGCGGCATACAGCACAACATCGCTCGCGAGTTCCGCGAGCTGGATCTCTTCACCACGATTCAGGTTCTTCCCTCGGAGCTGAACCTTGAGGATCCGCTCTCCATGGATCTGGACGCGATGCGGGAGGCTTCACCTCTTGACGACGAGGTGTTGGAGCTGATACGTGCACTGCCCGGAGTGATGCTGGCCTACCCCGAGATCAGCTTCCCAGCCCTTGTCAAGCTCGGGGATGCCGAAACCAAGACCTCGATTCGCGCCGTTCCCTCAGAGCTTGGGCAACGGAAACCGTTCAGCGAGATCTCCTTCGGCCGGTTCTTCGAGAGCGATGATGAGACTTCCATCGTCGTGACCGAGCGCCTGCTCGACGATCTTGGAATACGGCTCACGGATGGTGCGGCTCCCTCAAGGCGAGCGCGCGACGACACCACGCGGCAACTGACCATGGTCGCTTCCGGGGACGTCATCGGAAGGACCGTTACGATCGTCACGTCGGTTCTCGATGAGAACGTCCTCACGCGGGCTATCTCGAGAACTCTGATGCCGACGGGCCGGGCGCCCTTTCGCGAGGAGACCGTGACTCTCGACATAGTCGGTATCCAGTCGGGATCGATGGGTTTCTCGGGGCTCGGGGTCGGCGGGAGAGCCCTGATCCCGTCAGGAACGGCCGAACGTATTCCACGTCTTTCCTTCTCGAGCATATGGGATCTCCTCGACTCACGAGACGGTGAGCAAGAGTATGATTCGATCCATGTGAAGGTTGGGGAGATGGGCGAGCTTGAGGCGGTCGGAGACGCGATCGAGGAGATGGGCTTCGGCACGATCACACTTGCGGACTACCTCGACGAGATGAAGCGCACGTTCCTTCTTATGGATGCTCTCCTCGGCGCCGTCGGGACCGTTGCGCTCTTCGTGGCAGGTCTTGGGATCGTCAACACAATGGTCACCTCGATTCTTGAGCGAACTCGTGAGATCGGCGTAATGAAGGCGATCGGTGGCAGTGAATCCGAGGTCCGGTGGATATTCTTCATCGAGGCTGCGATAATAGGGAGTCTCGGAGGGGTTCTCGGATTGGGGCTTGGGTGGGCTGTAACGAGGGTCGCCAACGTCGCCGCGAATGCCTACATACGCCCATACGGAGTGGCGCCGGCCGACTTCTTCCATATGCCGATCTGGCTGATACTGGGGGCGATCGGCTTCTCCGTGGTGGTGAGTCTTCTTGCAGGTATCTATCCCGCGGGGCGAGCGGCTCGAGTAGACCCCGTCAAGGCCCTGAGGCACGATTAGAACAACGGAATTCGCCATGAAACCAATGAGTGCATTGATGTTTCTAATACGACAGGTTGCTGACTGAAATTGCTGACTGAGGTTGCTGGAGGGGGATATGCCTGTGAAGATCGTGATTGGCCGGCTTCTGCTCGTTACTGCTATTGTGTGCCTTGCGGCGTCCGCATACGCGGTAGCACCGCACGCGGGAATGATGCGCTACCCCGATGTGAGCGAGTCGCAGATAGTGTTCTTGTACGCGAACGACCTCTGGCTCGTCTCCAGGGAGGGTGGGGTCGCCCACCGGCTCACGAGTGTATCGGGCACCGAGACATTCGCGAAGTTCAGTCCGGGCGGCGATCGCGTCGTCTTTCGGGCGAACTACGATGGGAACAACGATCTCTACGTGCTTCCGGTGACGGGCGGCATTCCATTCAGGGTTACACACCACCCATCCGGCGAGCTTCCGTCCGGCTGGACGGGCGACGATGAGATCATCTTCTCGGCAGGGGGGACGGGTGGTAACCCCCGGACCTTACAGATGTTCAAGGTGTCATCCGAAGGTGGGTTGCCCGAGAGCATGCCGGTCCCATACGGCAACAACGGTACCATCAGTCCCGACGGCAGGTGGCTTGCGTACACGCCGTACTTCCGGGATTTCTCCTCCTGGAAACGCTACATGGGAGGCCGGGCGGCTGACATCTGGCTTCTGAACCTCAATGACCATACATCCAAGAGGATCACCGACTGGGGCGGCACGGACAGCGTGCCGATGTGGAACGGCTCGGACGTTTACTACGTGTCGGACGCGGACTCGCGTCACCGACTCAACATCTGGGTCTACGATACGAAGACGAGCAGACGGCGCCAGGTGACCAAGCACTCGGACTACGACGTCAAGTGGCCTTCCATCGGCCCCGGTCCTGATGGTGAGGGAGAAATCGTTTACCAGGTCGGGTCGGAGATGCGTCTTCTCGATCTGGCGTCGGGACGGTCGCACGCCCTGGAGATCACCGTGCCGGGCGACAGGCCGAGGCTCAGAGTGAAGTCGCATGATGCTTCGGACACGATGGACGAGGGCGACATCTCAGCAACCGGTGTGCGGGCCGTCGTGAGCGCACGGGGTGACATCTGGTCGCTTCCGGCTGAGAACGGGACTCCGAAAAACCTCACGAGGACGAACGGTGTGGCCGAGCGAGATCCCGCGTGGAGCCCGGATGGACGATGGATCGCGTACTTCTCCGACGAGACCGATCACTATGAGCTCTACATCAAGCAGTCGGACGGCAAGGGGGAGACGCGCCGTCTGACCAGTGAGAAGCTCGGTTTCCTGAACAGCCCGGTATGGTCTCCTGATTCGGAGTGGATCGCATTCTGGGATGAGACGGGGACGCTCTATCTGCATGATATCGAGAAGAAGAAGACGCGGAGCGTTCACAAAGCCTACTCATTCCGGTCGCGGGGGATCAGTTGGTCGAGCGATTCCAACTGGATCAGCTTCGCCGACAACGTCTCCGATCGAGAGAATAGCGCCGTTTTCCTGTACGACGTTCTGAATGACGACGTCCACCAGGTAACGAGCGGCATCTTCAGTGATACCTGGCCGGTGTTCGATAGGGACGGTACCTATCTCTTCTACGCGAGCCAGCGTGACTTCTCATCACCGACATACGCGGACGAGGGAGGCAACTGGGCCTACTCCCAGACGGACAGGCTGATGGTTGTGCCGCTCTCTTTGGAGACCGAGTCACCGTTTGCGCCCGAGATCGATGTTGAGGAATGGGACGACGACGACGCGGAGGAGGATGAGGACGGCGATGAATCGGACGGTGATGACGGGGATGATTCGGAGGACGATGGGGACAAGGACGACGAGGGGGATGACGAGGATGCGGAGGATGAGGAGGAGCCGATCACCGTCGACCTCGACGCTTTTGAGCACCGCGCCATCCTGCTTCCGATCGATTCCGGAGCCTTCACGCATCTCGCTGTCAACAGTTCCGGTCAGCTCCTGTACGTGCGGGGGTCTCGTGGGCGGTCGCATGGAGACCGAGGATCAGCTCAAGTGATGCTGGTTGATCTCGAGGACGAGGACGATATGGAGAAGACCGTCCTGTCATCGGCGCGTTGGTTCACCATGTCGGGAGACGGCGAGAAGATCCTGGCTGCCAACCGCGGTGCGTTTGCCATCGTCGATGCAGCGTCCGATCAGAGCTTCGACGATACTCTGCCGACTGCGGGAATGTTCGTCGACGTGGATCCGCGCACGGAATGGCGGCAGATACTGCGCGATGTCTGGCGCATCTACAAGTACTACTTCTACGCGCCTAACATGCACGGCGTTGACTGGAACGGCGCGTGGGATGACTACTCGGCCATGCTCGATGACGCTTCCTCCCGGAGCGATCTGAGCTACATCGTCGGCGAGATGATCGGTGAACTGAACGTGGGACACGCGTACTACTTCGGCGGTGAGCGCGAGGAGACACCGAGCGTATCCGTCGGCATGCTGGGTTGCGAGTTCGAGCTGGACCACGGAGCGTACAGGATCGCGGAGATCCTCGAAGGCGGGAGCTGGGACTCAGACGCCCGCGGACCGCTGAGCCGGGTGGGCATAGACGTGAAGGAGGGGGACTACCTCCTCGCCGTCAATGGAGTGCCGGTCGATACGTCGAAAGATCCTTGGGCGGCACTGCAGGGGATGGCCGGGTTCACTGTCACGCTGACCGTCAGCGAGAAGCCTGAAATGGGCGACGACGATCGGGAGATCCTGGTGGAGCCGCTCTCGAGTGAACGAGACTTGAGATACAGGGCGTGGGTTGAGGCCAATCGTGCCTACGTCGAGGAACGATCCGACGGTCGCGTGGGATACATATATGTCCCCGACACAGGCGTCAACGGTCAGAACGAGCTCAGACGCCAGTTCGGCGGGCAGCGCAGATACGATGCTCTCATCATCGACGAACGCTGGAACGGCGGCGGGCAGGTGCCCACGAGGTTCATCGAGCTTCTGAACAGGCCGATCTTGAACTACTGGACGCAGCGCTACATTAAAGAGGACAGCGCTTCGCCCAACTACGCGCACCCCGGTCCCAAGTGCATGCTCATCAACGAGTCTGCGGGGTCCGGAGGAGACTACTTCCCGTTCGCGTTCCGTGCCGCCGGATTGGGCAAGCTTGTGGGTACGCGGACGTGGGGTGGCTTGGTGGGTCTGAGCGGAAACCCTGGTCTCATCGACGGTAGCTACGCATCCGTCCCGATCTTCGCCTTCTATGACAAGGACGGGACGTGGGGCATCGAGGGCTATGGCGTCGATCCGGATATCGAGGTTATTGACGATCCGGCACTCATGGTCGATGGTGGCGATCCGCAGCTTGACGCGGCCATCGATCTCATGCTTGATGAGCTGATCCGGAACCCGTATCGCGCTCCTGAGACGCCCGCGTTCCCGGACAGAAGCGGAATGGGGGTCCCGGAGTCGGACCGGTAGAAATCGGATGGGGTTCTCGGACCGGTAGGAATCGGACGGACTTCTCAGTGCATGACAAGGACGAAAGGGACACGCCAATGTGCAGAGTAGTGGTCGTTTCAGTGATTGTGGTGCTCGCCCTCATTCTCCCCGTCGCCGCGTCGGCGGACGGGATCGAGTCGATGCTCGCCGAAATCGACCCGTGGGTGGATGCGGACACGACGCGCGTTCTTGCCTACATCTGGGAGCAGAATGCGCGAACAGAGGAGCGCATCACCTCGTCGCCGTATTGGAAGTCGACAGTCGATGAGCTCGGTGACATCCTGGGCATCGACTACATAGGCTCACCGGACATAGACAACAATGGGCGCATTTACTTCGACATGCGAATAACCGGCGAGCAGGGCGCTCTCTTCTACGTGGACGAGCCGTGGGGATGGCCGATACAGGTGACGCCCAACGGTTGGGCTGAAGATGGTCTGAATCCCGGGGGCATGAGGCTCGATCCTGGCGGGAGCTACCTCTACCAGAGGGTGATGAAACATGGAGACGAGAACTGGGACATCTATCGGTTCGCTCCCGACGGTAGCTACGAAATCCTGCTTGAAGACCGCGGCGTCTCGCTAGGGACCCCTCACATCATAGATGACGGTTCCTTCTACTTCTCGATCGACAACTCCGAGCAGATCTGGTTCGCGAAGTATGAAATCGCATCCGGCATTGTTGACACGTTGTACACCGAGCCGGGCGCCTTCTACCTCATCGACCACATGGACGGCAAGCTACTGGCAGTGAGACTCATGTCGTTCTCTGAGACGCAGCTCTTCGAGGTCGACGTTGTGAGCGGTGAAGCTCGCGACATCACGGATGTCGGTCTCTACTGGTCGGGCGACTACACTGCAGACGGGCGCGTGGTCACGATGTGCGACGCCCTTTCCGAGGATGACGAGTTTCTGAAGCTTGCACTTCTCGATCCAGCGAAGGGCATCGGAACCGACGGCGCACTGACGCTTCTGTACGACCCGAGGGCAGAGATGGATGAGGCCTATTTCAAGCGCGCCACGGGAACCGTGGTGGCGGTTCTCAACCGTGACGGGTACTCGGAGCTCGTCCGCGTGGACCTGGACGGAAGCGCGGAGACTCTACCCGCGCCCGGTGTGGGCATCGTAGGGACCGTAGGCGTAAACGATCGTGGTGACATCGTGTTCGATTTCAATTCGCCGTCCGATCCGCCCACAGCTTACCTTCTCGCGGCCGGGGATAGCGAGCTTCAGCAGATAGGCAGAGTGTCGACCTTCGGGTTCGATTTCTCGGGAGTCGACGTGAGCGTCATCCGCTATCCGAGCACCGACGGGACGATGATCCCGGCGCTTCTCTACATCCCGGAGGGCGCCAAGAGGGACGGGTCGAACCCGTGCATCGTCGACTATCATGGAGGTCCTCCCGGTCAGAGCAGACCGTACTTCCAGAGGAACATCGCCTGGGCTCTGTCGAAGGGCATCTGTTTCATCTATCCGAACGTTCGTGGCTCGACCGGCTACGGGCCTGCATGGGAGAAGGCCGACAACCTGGAGGGGCGCTTCCAGGCTCTCGAGGATGCAGAGGCCGCTCTCGACTACATCTTCGACGAAGGGTGGAGTACACCTGAGAAGACCGCCATCTGGGGCGCATCGTATGGTGGCTATACTGTCAACTACCTTGCCGTGCACGCACCGGAGAAGTTCGCCTGCGGCGTCTCTGAAGTCGGTGTCGCCGACGTAGACTGGGTGAATCAGCACACGGATCAGACGTTTGCGGCGGGGTGGGAGCGGGAGATGGGGGAACTCGGCAGCGATCTCACCCACAGTCTCTCGCCAATCTATCAGGCAGATAGCGTGGTCAGGCCGATCCTCGTCACCGCGGGCTACAACGATCCGAGAGTCGATCCTTCGGGACCGAGACGGTTCGCGATGGTGCTGGAGCGACTTGGGAAAGATGTCTGGTACTTCGAGGACGTTGAGGCCGGGCACGGAGCGGCGCTCAAGAGCTCGGGCGTTCGGGATCTGTCCCGGAAGTACGCGTTCACGCTTGACTACATCGGCGAGTAGCCGTTTACTGAAAGGACGACGCTGGACGTTGTCGTGTGGGGCTCGTCCGTCGTGGGCGAGCCCTGCTCGCGTCTTGTACTCGTTCCGGAGCAAGGCCAGAGTGTCTCACTTGGGCAGTGGAGGAGCCATGGACAGACACGAGATACCGGTAGATAGACTCCTGACCCGCCCCAGCCACCTGTGGCTCGACCAGTGGCTCCTGCTGACCTCCGGAGATTTCGGCACGGGCGATTTCAACACCATGACCGTGGGCTGGGGTAGCATCGGCGCAATGTGGAACCGCCCGTTCGCTCAGGTCGTGGTGCGTCCGACGCGCTACACGTACGAGTTCATCGAGCGACATGACACATTCACGCTCTGTGCCTTTCCCGGGTCCGCCAAGGAGGCGCTCAAGCTCCTCGGCTCCATGTCCGGGCGTGACGGCGACAAGATCGCAGAAGCCGGGCTTACTCCGATCGGATCATCGTTGATCGCGGCTCCGGGGTTCGATGAGGCAGAGCTGATACTGGAGTGCCGGAAGATCTACTGGGACGATCTCGAGCCGACGCATTTCCTGGATCCGAGTATCGACGGGAGCTATCCTCAGAAGGACTACCACCGCATCTACTTCGGTGAGATAGTCGCTGCCCGTGGAAGCCGCGAGTGGCTATCGGGAAGCGCGTAGGCCACGAGCCGGTGTCCGATCGAGGGTGCCGCATCCCGCGTGGCATACAGCGGGTCGTGGACCTCGCGTCGCGGACAGCGAGTTGTGGGTCAGATTGGAGGATGCAGATATGTCAAGATTCCTTGCCCGACTTCTCATCAGCATGGTAGGTCTGTGGATAGCGATGATGATCGTGCCGGGCATGGTCATCTTCGGCTTCGGCACTATCCTGCTGGCTGCCTTCCTGCTTGGTCTTGTCAATGCAGTGGTCAAGCCCATTGTGTTGTTCCTTACTCTGCCACTGACAGTTGTTACACTTGGGCTCTTCCTTCTCGTCATCAACGCCGCAATGCTCGGTCTCGTAGCGTTGATCCTGCCCGGCTTCGTGCTGGCGGGGTTTGGCGCGGCGCTCTTGGGGGCGATCGTCGTAACGCTGTTCAGCTGGTGCGCATCGTCGTTTCTGGGACCCAGGACCAGGAGCTGATCGACGAAGAACAGAGGAGTTCATGATGGCCGCACCCAGAAGACGTGTCGCTCACATCATGACCGCGATGCTTGCCGCAGCCGTGCTGATTCTGCTCTCTGTCCCGGCGGTCTGTGACAACTCGATCGCTTCACAGGGGCATGCCACGGAGGATGAGTCCGGCGGGGGTGATTCCTCGCCGATCGTGCCTCCCGGCTACACCGCCCCCGACGTCGCACAGCTTCTCCGAGGCTTCGATGACCTCTACGACTCACCGGGAACTGTGGCGTTGAGCGAGATCACGATCGTGAGGCCGGGAAAGACACGGACCATGCGCATGCGCTCCTGGAGCAAGGGGGAGGAGAAGGCGCTCATCGTGATCGAGGCGCCCGTACGAGATGCCGGCATGGCGACTCTCAAGGTGGGGAACAACCTCTGGAACTACCTGCCGAAGATCTCCCGGGTCATCCGTGTTCCTCCATCGATGATGATGGGGTCGTGGATGGGGAGCGACATGACGAACGATGATCTGGTGCGGGAATCCTCGTACCTGGATGACTATGCCGCGGAACTCATCGGTCGCTCGGACGATCCACCCGGCTGGAAGGTGAGGCTTGACGCTCTCCCTGATGTCCCGGGCCTGTGGAATCGCATCGAGGTGGTCTTCTCGGACGACGGGCTTCCCGCCAGATTGCAGTTCTTCGACAGGAAGGACCGGCTCTCCCGGACGATGGTGCTTGAGGACGTGAAGCGGATCGGAGGCCGCCTGGTTCCTACTGTGATGCGGGTGATTCCAGAGAGGGAAGAGGGCAGGAGCACGGAGTTTCGCTATCTGAGTATTGAGTTTGATATCGATCTGGACGACGGCATGTTCAGTCTGGCGTATCTGGAGCGCAAGCACTAGGGTTCTGCGGTCGCGGCGAACGGGTTCTGACAAGAGCGATGGGGAAGCGCAATGCTGTCCTTGAGCACACTCCAAATAGCCTGGCGCAATCTTGGTCGCAACCTCAAGCGCACGCTGCTGGTTGCCGGCGCCATCGCCATCGGGCAGTTCGCGTTCCTCGGGACATCTGCCCTCATGCACGGGTACGGTGAGCAGTTCTTCAACTCGGCAACGGGGCCCATGCTCGGGCACGCGCAGGTGCACGCGTACGACTGGCGAGATGATCGTTCGATGGATCTCACGCTTGATGATGTTGATGATCTGCTCGCGGACATACGAAGTGATCCTAACGTTACGAACGCATCGGCGCGCATCTATGCGCCCGTCATGGCCGCTCTCACAGAGGACGGCTTCATGGGTGTTGTTGTCGGTGTGGATCCGATAACGGAGTCCCACAAGGCCGGTCTTCTTCCTGTGGATGGCATGGGAGATCTTCTGGGGGAGCACAGGGTCATGGTCGGGGCCGGATTCGCCGAGCAGCACGATCTCAAGCCGGGCATGGAGATCGCCGTCATCGGGCAGGATATCGACGGCTCGATTGCCAGCGACCTGTACACAGTTGAGGATGTTATGTGGTCCGCGGTTGAGATCATCCACGGACTCGGCATCGTGATGTCGCTCGACGATGCGCAGGAGCTCCTCATGATGTCCGGCCAGGCGCAC
>JAUWBY010000146.1 GCA_030609605.1 Candidatus Eiseniibacteriota bacterium | reverse complement strand
AGCACCTGGCGGCCGAACTCGCGGGCAGGCTCAGGCTTGAGCGCCGCGGTCTCCCTGCTGTTGCGCTGACTGTGAATGCTTCCACGTTGACGGCGGTAGCAAACGACTACGGATATGAGGCGGTATTCGCTCGGCAGGTCGAGGGCCTGGGGAAGGCGGGTGATGTCCTGATCGGCATATCAACGAGCGGTTCGTCGGCTAACGTTGTGGCAGCGCTCAAGGCGGCGAAGGCGGCGGGACTTGTGACGGTGGGGTTTCTTGGTAAGAGTGGCGGTGTAATGGAGGAGTACTGTGATCATTCAGTGCGAGCCCCATCACACGACACGCAGCGGATACAGGAGATCCATATCGCAGTCGGGCATGCGATCTGCGCAATTGTTGAGGAGGAGCTCTTCGAGACATAGAGAAGGCCCCGCAATGTCGACATCTGGACGTCCGCTACACGGAGGGAACAGCCTTGAATCCGGTAATCATCGGAATAGCCGGAGGTACCGGCTCTGGAAAAACAACGGTCGCGAGGGAGGTCCTGAAGCACTTTCCCGGTGCCAGCGTTGTCACGATCCACCACGATTCCTACTATCTGGACCGGAGTCACCTGACACCACGTGAGCGGGAGGGGATCAATTACGATCACCCGGACGCTTTCGAGAACGAACTTCTCCTGGATCATCTGAAGAAATTGAAGGCCGGGCAGCCGATACAGAAGCCGATCTACGACTACGAGACTCACACACGCAAGCGAGAAACGGTCAAGGTTCGACCAGCGAGGATCATCCTTCTGGAGGGGATTCTCGTTCTGGCTGAGCCGGACTTCCGCGACCTTCTGGACATCAAGCTGTACGTCGATACCGATACGGACGAGAGGTTCATCCGGAGACTCAGGCGAGACATCGTGAAGCGGGGACGAACTATGGAGCAGGTCATTGAGCAGTACCTGAAGACGGTTCGACCTATGCACCTGCAGTTCGTTGAGCCCAGCAAACGCTACGCGGATGTCGTGATCCCAGAGGGCGGTAGGAATGTCGTAGCCGTGGATCTAATCGTAACCAAACTCAAGGACATCCTGTCCTGAGGTGGAGGTGAAATGGGAGAGCTTCGCGATCTCCTGAGAACGGTGAGGCCACATCAGTGGATCAAGAACCTGGTGTTGTTCGCCGGGCTTATCTTCGCAGGAGGCTTGGTGGACCCGGAGCTGATCAGGCTTGCCGGTTCGGGGTTCATCGTGTTCTGCATGCTTTCGGGAGCCGTGTACATAGTCAACGATATCGTTGATCTCGAGAACGATCGCAAGCATCCCGAGAAGAAGATGCGCCCGCTTGCCTCGGGCGATCTCCCGATAGCTCTTGCTGTGGGAGCGGGTGTGGCACTCGCTGGGGGGGGACTTGCTTGGGCCTACGGCACCCATGTGACCTTCGGACATGTGTCGCTCGGCTATCTTCTTCTGAATGTTCTTTACAGCTTGGTGCTCAGACGCATGGTCATCCTCGATGTCATGTCTATCGCCGTAGGATTCGTGCTCAGAGCCGCTGCCAGTGTTGAGGTGCTGCGAGTTGCCGCTCCTGATACCAAGCTGTCTCCCTGGCTTCTCATCTGCACTTTCTTTCTGGCTCTCTTTCTGGGTCTTGGGAAGAGACGGGCGGAGGCTATCTCGCTCGGAGAGGGGGGGAGCAAACACCGTTCGACGCTCGACCAGTATCCAATCGTATTCGTAGACGGCCTCATCGGAATCGTAACGGCTTCGACGATCGTCTCGTACTCCATTTACACTATCTGGCCCGGCACTGTGGAGAAGATCGGTAGCGCCGGCCTGGTCTACACGATTCCATTTGTGGTCTATGGACTCTTCCGATATCTCTTCCTGGTTCTGGCCGCCGGTGGTGGAGCGAAGCCGTCAAAGGCACTCACTTCGGATACGCATCTCGCAGTAACCGTTCTACTCTGGGTCGGAGTAGTGATCTGCGTACTCTATTCGTCGTAGACCACCTCCGTAGCTGACGACCACGACAAGGCGCATGCATGAGGCGCATTCACGTTGAGGCCCACGCCAAGGTCAACCTCGGTCTTCGTGTAGCGGGCGCAAGGCCCGATGGCTACCACGACATCGAAACGGTGTTCCAGACGGTTTCTCTCTCAGACACTGTGTTTCTGGAGGCATCGAACCGCGGTATCAGTCTTTCGTGCGAGGGGATTCCTGTGCCTGCTGGGCCGTCGAACCTGGCTTGGCAAGCTGCCGCTCAGTTGATGCGCGAGCTGGCGGCACCCGCTATGTCCATTACCCTGTTCAAAAGGATTCCGGTGGCAGCGGGGCTGGGAGGGGGCAGCGCCGATGCCGCTGCCGTTCTCATGGGAGGATGTGCGCTGTTCGATCTGGAAGTGTCGGATGCACAGTTGGGGTCACTCGCACTCAAGATTGGCTCCGATGTGCCGTTTCTGCTGCGGGGAGGCACGGCGAGAGGTCTGGGTAGGGGCGAGATACTGGAATCGATGGGGCCGCTGTCTGGTTTCTGGTTGCTGCTTGTAACACCTCTGTTCCCGATCCGAGCCAAAGAGGCATATGCTGGGGTCAGAATCGGGTTGACAAGAGATAGATGCTACACTAAACTTAATTCTTCGGCTATCCGGGAAGGGGAGCTGGGGTCGCTGGTTACGGCGCTCCGGAATGACCTTGAACCCGGAGTTATTTCATGCCATCCCGAGGTCGGGGTGGTAAAGCAGGCACTCCTTGATGCGGGCGTCCAGGCGGCCGTTATGTCCGGAAGTGGACCGACGGTGATTGGTTTGGTGCGTTCTCGGGAGGAAGCGACAACTCTGTCGCCGCACCTTGAGGGGCACGGATGGCAGATACATATTGTGGAGCCGATTGATTCCGGGTGTCGGGTCGAGGGCGCATAGGAGCGTCGTGCAGTAGCACGACGGCGCAGTGTGATGTGTCCCGGATGCGATCATGTCCCTTTTCTCAGGCAAAGGGCGGTGAGACTCATGGAGATCACCGAGGTACGGTTGACGCTGCGGGGCGAGGAGCGTCTCAAGGCGTTTGTGAGCATAACATTCGACGACGCCTTTGTGGTGAGAGGACTCAAGGTTATCGACGGCAACACGGGGCTGTTCGTTGCCATGCCTAGTCGCCGGAGAAAGGATGGCGAGTTCAGGGACATAGCGCACCCCATCAACAATGCGACCAGGCAGATGATCGAAGATGCCGTGATGGGTGAGTACAGACGCCAGTGCGAGGCGGGCATGCACCCTGCGCGCACGGAAGAGGTTGTGACGAACGACCGCGTGTTGGTCCTCGCCGAGGAATGCGACGACTAGAAGTACACGCTCGGACCCACGCGCGCGAAGCGCATCGGTGTTGGAGTGTTGCAGCAACGATGGCGCTGGGGCGTCGTCAAGTGGCAAGACACGGGACTTTGGTTCCCGCATCGGAGGTTCGAATCCTCCCGCCCCAGCCAGATTGGGGCACACGTACTGGGACACGGAGTGAGAACTGGAGACACGGATGCCTGATGAACTGAGGCTCTTTACAGGTAACGCCAATAGAGAGCTTGCCGTTGAGATATGTGACTATCTCAGCATCGGTCTCGGAGAGGCCGTCGTAGACAAGTTCAAGGACGGTGAGATCCGCGTCAGCATCTCGGAGAACGTCAGAGGCGTGGACGCATTCGTAGTCCAGCCAACCGGACCGCCGGCTGAGAACCTCCTTGAGCTGCTCATACTCCTGGATGCCCTGAAGCGGGCCTCACCCCGCAGGATCACTGCGGTCATCCCGTATTTCGGCTATGCGCGACAGGACAGGAAGGACCGTCCGCGCGTCGCCATCACCGCGAAACTGATCGCCAACTTGGTGACGAAGGCTGGAGCAGACAGGATTCTGACGATGGATCTCCATGCCCCTCAGATCCAGGGTTTCTTCGACATACCGCTCGATCACATCTATGCGGCCCCGGTGCTGCTCAGATACTTCGACCGGGCCATCAAGGACGATCTCGTCGTGATGGTGCCGGATACCGGGAGCATAAAGATGGGCCGCGCATTCGCCAAGAGACTCGGTGCTTCGCTGGGATTCGTTGACAAGAGACGGCCGAGACCGGATGCGACAAAGGTCATGAATGTCGTCGGCGATGTGGACGGGAAGCAGGTGATCATGATCGATGACATAGTCAGTACGGGCAGCACGCTCATTGAGGCGGCGCAAGCGATCAAGGAGCTCGGCGCAATCGGGATCACAGCCGGGGCCACTCATGCAGTGCTGGCGGGAGACGCCGTCGAGAAATTGACGGAATCCATCATCTCTGAGGTTGTCGTAACAAACACGCTCAGTCTCGGAAGTAAGACAAGTCCGAAGATCAAGGTGCTGTCGGTGGCGGAGCTTCTCGGAGAAGCAATCGACAGAATCCACGAGGAGAAGTCGGTCAGTTCGCTCTTTGTCTGATTTGCGCTCCCGGGTGGCGACGGCGATGCGTCTGCCACCCGGTTCAAGTTGACGACCCATGTGAAACACGGAGACGAGCAAATGGCAGTGGTGACACTCAAGGTGGCAACAAGAACAGCTCTTGGTAGACAGGGCACGAAGCGTGTTCGTCGGCAGGGTCTGGTTCCGGCCATTCTGTACGGCGAGATGCAGGAGAACATCAATCTGGCGATTGAAGAGGCGGATCTGAAGGCTGCTCTGTCGACGCCTGCGGGTCGCAATGTGATCATCGAGCTTACCCCAGAGGGAAGCAAGATGACGCGGGTTGTGCTCAGGGAGATGACCAGAAACCCGATCACGCGTCAGATCCTGCACGTCGATTTCCAGCGGATCTCGGAGCACAAGCCGATCCATATGAAAATCCCGGTGGTCCTTGTGGGAGAGTCGCCTGCTGTGAGGGAGGGGCGCGGGATCCTAGATCACGCCATGCGAGTCCTCGAAATAAGGTGCCTGCCGAAGGACATCCCGGCGAGGATCGAGGTGGATATCAGCGAGCTTGATATCGGGAAGGCCATACTTGTCTCGGACATCCGCGTCGCAGACGTGGATGTCCTGGATACCGCGGAGCGTCGTGTTGTGGACATTCTTCTCCCGACCCTCTATGTGGAAGAGGAAGTCGAGGGCGCGGAAGCTGTCGAAGGTGAAGGTGCCGTCGAGGGCGAGCCCGAAGGCAGTGATTCAGCTGCTGCTGAGGGAACTGTAGAGAAGACCGACAAGTAGTCGGGGCAACCAGCAGTTGCAGAGAAGAGGATAGTCGGGATCGTGGTGAGCGTCGTAGTTGGGCTCGGGAACCCCGGAGGCGAGTACCGCCGGACTCGTCACAACTCCGGTTTCCGGGTTGTGACGACGCTCGCGGATGAGTTGGGTGTCCGGATGCGGTCGAGCAGCGGAGACTATCTGATCGGCACGGGGAGTGTTTCGGGGCGGGACGTGTCATTTGTCCTGCCCCTTACATACATGAATCTCAGTGGGTTCGCCGTCGCGCACATACTTGAACAGCGTGCGGAGAGCCCCGCTTCTATTCTGGTTGTGTGCGACGATGTGAACATGCCCTTGGGATGGTTGCGGGTGAGGGGAAGGGGCGGTGACGGCGGGAACAGGGGACTCGAGTCGATCATTCGAATGCTCGGCACTGAGGAGTTTGCGCGGCTCAGGCTTGGCATTGGTGGTCCTGCGGAAGGTGTCGACCTGACTGATTTCGTTCTCCAGGAGTTCGCAGCGGACGAGGCTCCCATCGCTGCTGCCATGGAAGCCGAGGCGCGTGATGTTGCACGAACTGTTATCGTCGATGGATTGGATGCAGCGATGAACATGTACAATAAGAGGCTGGGGTCCGAAGGACCCACCGCCGCGTAGGAGGATGTATGGGGCAGCTGGGATTTCCCTTGTTGTCAGGCGTTGTGGGGCTTCTCTTCGTAGTCTACCTTGTCTTCGATGTGCTGAAGCAGAGTCAGGGCAATGACGCCATG
>JAUWBY010000068.1 GCA_030609605.1 Candidatus Eiseniibacteriota bacterium | reverse complement strand
CAGCATGCAGGAGCGCTTGTTCAATTCATCTTACCGACGATAGCACTCTCGGAAACCGTGGGCAACACGAATTGCCCTGCAAGAGTCCCGCAGTTCTTCAGGCGGGTGGGGGATGGCATGAGAGTGGCGACGGCAATGACGATAGCTGGTTCGGACTCATGCGGTGGGGCCGGAATCCAGGCTGATCTGAAGACGATGAGCGCCTTCGGCGTTCACGGGACGAGTGCGCTCACGTCGATCACAGCGCAGAACACCCTCGGAGTGAGGCGGTCTTTCCATCTTCCTGCCGAGCTCGTCGCCGAGCAGATCGACGCGATCATGGATGACATGGGGGCTCAGGCCGCGAAGACCGGAATGCTGGCAACCGTAGAGATCATGGAGACCGTGGCTGATCGCATCAGAGCACGGAGCATTCCCAATGTGGTGATGGACCCGGTTATGGTGGCGACATCCGGCGCGAGGCTCATGGATGAGAGGGCAACGGACGTCTTCGTGAGGGAACTCCTTCCACTGGCGATCGTGATCACTCCCAATGTGGATGAGGCTGCCGTCTTGGCCGGATTCACAGTGGACACACTGGCAACAATGAGGGACGCAGCGCGCGCGATCTACGATGTGACGGGGTCAGCTGTTCTGGTCAAGGGTGGGCACATGACCGGCGACGCAACCGATGTCCTCTTCGACGGCGTGGAGTTCCGGGACCTCACGGGCAGGAGGATAGAAGGTGGCCGGATCCATGGGACCGGGTGCACGCTTGCCGCTGCGATCGCATCCGGACTTGCACGCAGCGACGCTCTTACGTGTGCTATCGAAAACGCGAAGGATTTCGTAACCCGCGGCATAGAGGAATCGCTCGACATTGGTCGGGGCAGTGCGTTGGTCAACCACACCGTTCACGCTGCATCTGTCAGGGGCAGCGGCAGGATGGAGGAGTGAATTGAAGCATGTGTTCGGACCTGTGCCGTCACGAAGGCTCGGTCTATCCCTCGGCGTCGACCTCCTGATTCCCAAGATCTGCACGATGGACTGTCTCTACTGCGAGCTGGGTCCAACGACCGACAGGAGGATAGAGCGCGGTCGCTTCGTCGATCTAGGCGAGGTTCTGGATGAGCTCAGGACGCGTCTTGCCGAGAAGCCGGATGTGGACTACGTCACTTTCTCGGGCTCCGGTGAGCCAACGCTCAGTCTCGATCTCGGCGACGCGATCGATGGCGTACGGGCACTGACGGACGCGAGGATAGCGGTCCTCACAAACGGCAGCCTCATGACGGATCCCGATGTCCGGAAGGCTCTGATGAAAGCCGATGTTGTGATTCCGTCTGTGGATGCTGTCTCCGGAGAGGCCTTTCAGCGCATCAATAGACCCGACCCCGGCCTCGACCCCGAAGCGATTGTGAAGGGAATCGCGACCTTCACAGAGGAATTCGACGGTGAAGTATGGCTTGAGACCGTAATAGTGAAAGGCATGAACGACGATCCTCATGAGGTAGCGCGACTTGCGCACGCGGCCGCTCTGATCTCACCGGCCAGGATACACGTCAATACCGTCGTGCGCCCGCCGGCAGTCGCCGGCACAGAGGCGGTTAGCGATAGCCGTCTGGGAGAGATCTCGAAAGCACTCGGTCATCACGCGGAGGTAATAGCGTCGCCGAGTGTTCGCTCTCACGCCTTCGCCGCCGACTCGGCGGAGGTCATCGTTGACATGGTGGCCCGGAGACCTGTCACGATCGGTGACATCGCGTCCGCCCTCGGAGTCAGTCCGGGTGAGGCCGCCAAGATTGTCGGTTCCCTCCTCGATGGCAAGCGGTTAGAGGTTGTGCGGCACGGCGATCTGCTGTATTATGTACCCATCGCTCGCAAAGGGGAGGGGTCGTGAAGGTTGCTATCAAGGGATTCGACCAGATGTCCTTGGTTGACTGGGATGGAATGGTCGCTGCGACGCTGTATCTGCCTAGCTGCAATTTCCGATGTCCATATTGCCACAACGCCGGTCTCGTTCTTCTGCCCGACCAATACGAGACCATTCCGTTGGATGTCGTGCTCTCCTACGTCACCGAGCACAATGACTTCCTCGATGGCATCTGCATCACTGGTGGTGAGCCGTGCATGCATGAAGATCTTCCTGAGCTCATTCGGGACCTCAGAGGCGCCGGCATGCGTATCAAGTTGGACACCAACGGTTCGTTTCCCGACATGCTCGAGCGGCTTATCGCCGAGGAGCTCCTCGACTACGTAGCGATGGACATCAAGGCCCCGTTGGACTTCGAGTCATACGCGAAGAGCGCCGGTATCACTGAGCGCCGGGTCTTCAACAAGGTTCGTGAGAGCATCGAGATCCTGATGGAGGGACAAGTTGACTATGAATTCCGAACAACGGTAGTTCCCTCGTTGCACAGAGCCAGTGACATGAAACTGATCGCGGAACAGATCAAAGGAGCGCGCCGCTACGTCATACAGAACTACGTCGCGCGCGAAACGCTGGACCCCCGCTTCATGGACGAGTTGCCATACGATTCCGAGCGTCTGAACGAGTTCAGAAAAATGGTGGCGCGCAAGGTGGACGAGTGTGTTATCAGAGGGAAGATCGACGTGTAGGAGTGTGCGAGATAGAATGGAGAGAGGAACAAGAACGCCGGCGGCAGCCGGCGTTCTC
The DNA here is from genome assembly GCA_030609605.1 of Candidatus Eiseniibacteriota bacterium. Classification (GTDB taxonomy): domain Bacteria; phylum Joyebacterota; class Joyebacteria; order Joyebacterales; family Joyebacteraceae; genus Joyebacterum. The sequence continues at coordinate 7,021 of JAUWBY010000068.1, read as the reverse complement.
ATGTTCTGTGGTATCGTTCTGTGGAGCGCTCGTGTATCCATGGGCGCAGCCTAGCGTCGGCGTTTCGGCCTGCGGGGTTCGCCATCGTACGCATGGGCGCAGCCTAGCGTCGGCGTTTCGGCCTGCGGGTTCGCCGCCTCGGGTCGCGTGGTCCTGGAAGGAACGTGTGTCTCTGATACATGCGCGTCCGCAACTGCTCGATACTCGTTGCACTTGGGGCGTTGTCGGTGTCGATCTCGCGTGCCGCCACTATCAGTAGTGCCAAGGCATAGCAGGAAGTCAGCACCAGGACAAGGGATGCGACGACGGACGCCGGTCCAAGGGAAGAGGCACTCGCTACTCCGGCGGCACCGTAACAGACTCCAGCGACTGCGTGGGTCCAGCGAAGGGTGCGATCAGCAGTCGGCGTGACCGAGTTCAGCAGCGCGAGTGCCAGGAGCAATGTGGGACGAACAGTGACCCCGAGTGGAGAAAAGATGAATGCCGGCAGGTCTCCCGAGTAGCCGGGATAGGCGACCGCGAAGCCGGCCGCTGCCAGCATGAGGCCGAGCCGAAGCTTGGGTGTGCGCTCGAAGGACATGCGGAAGCGTGGGCAGATTGCCTCGCGGAGCCATGCGAGCGCGAGCGCCGCGCTCACGAGTCCACCGGCCAGCCACCAGGCAGGATGTGAACGGAGAGCTACGGCCGTCGTAGCAAAAGCAAACGCCATGTAGGCGCTTAAGCACCTCCCGATCTGGTCTCGTCTGAGCCACCACATGGCGGCGAGTACGGCAAGAAGCAGGTGGTGAAACCCGGCCAGCGGCAGATGACGAAGAGCGATCTCTGTGAGTGTCAGCGAATCCAGTTCCATTCTCTACGTCATGCCTCTTCTCTCTCGGCCTGCTTCACGAGGTACTCCTCGAAGCGAATCCAGAACGGATCGACTTTCGGGTGTTCCAGAGCGTGTTCTCCGTGCTCATCACAGATGATAACGCCCCTCTCCGGACGCAGCAGCTCTCCTACGACCGATGCAGGAATGCCCTCCGACTTGAGAGCGGCGAGCACGGCATCGGCGCTATCAGGCGTTACGGTTGCCACCAGCGTGCCTTCGCTGATGGCCTTGTACGGATCTATGTCGAATACCTCGCAGACCTCCATGACCGCATCCTGCGTCACAATGCTGTTCTTGTCGACCAGGAGTCCCTGGCCGGACGCGCTTGCTATCTCGAACAGCGCACCCCATATTCCGCACTCGGTCGCATCATGCATGGCGGTTGCGTGGCCGGCCTGCGTAACGATTGCCGCATCACGCACGACCGACATCTGGTAGAACACCTCTTGGGCGCGCCGCGTCACGCCTTCTCCGCGTGCCTCTGTGATGAATTCGGGGAACTGCATCGACATGAGCCCGGTTGTTTCAATCGCCGGTCCCTTCGTGATGATGATGACATCACCTTGAGATGCTTTCCTCGGATCGACGAGTTCCTCCGCGCGTCCAACGCCGATTACCGTAGCTCCTCCGACCATCGGGTAGTTGCAGCCGGCGTACCTGGCTGTGTGCCCTGTTACGATGGCCACTCCGAGACGTTTGGCCTCCTCATGTATCGTGTTCCATATGGTGGTGAGCGTCTCCTCATCCATCTCGGGAGGCAGATTCAGATCCACGGTGAAGTAGCGCGCCGGGATTCCACTCACCGCGACGTCGCTGAGCAGTATGTGGAAGGCGAACCACGCGGCGCGTTCCCAGCCGAGCGCCGGTGCGATGAAGAACGGATCGCAGGACATGACCACGATATGATCGCCGATCTCTACGGCGCCGAAGTCAACCCCGTGTGTCGGCCCGACTCTCACGGTGGGGTCGGTCGCGCCGAGTCGGGGGAAGATAACCTCATCGAAGAACGCTGGTGTTGCCTTGCCGAGTGGGGGGAGCTTGGTAATCGACATTTCTTGCCGGTCCTTCCTGTTCGTGCTCACGTGTCTGGATCAAGATCACAAGACCCTCGTTTGCTCCGGCGGCGGTCGCCGCGCGAGATCTCCTGGGATGGGAGTTATCTTGTCTTCAGGTATCTCTCGAGTGTGACGCGGTGACTCGCGAATGCGATGTCGTCCGGCAGATCAGCGGACGTGAAGAAACGAGCGTCCACGGCGTCGTCACCCGCGGCAAGCGTACCCCCTAGAATATGTGCCGTGAAGGCGAAACAAACGATGGGAGTCCTCGGATCCTCACTGCTTGACCAGGAATCGAACAAGCAGCTGATTTCGATCAGGAGCCCGGTCTCCTCCTCGACTTCACGCACCGCGCTCTTCGCCGGTGTCTCTCCCTGCTCGATGAACCCAGTGGGGAGGCACCAGAGTCCTTCGCCCGGTGGGTACTTGCGTCTGACGAGCAGAACGGCGCCATCGCGCTCGATGATGACGGCAGTGACCGGCGCGGGATTCAGATAGAGGATGTAGCTGCAGTCGGGGCACATGGGTCTCGGGTGTCCGCGCGTTTCTCTCACGACCAAGAGTGTTCCGCAGCGCGGACAGTACTTGAGATTCTCGTGATTGTTCTGCCCGTCAATGTCGTAGGCGATTTGCAGGCCTCCTGCGTGTCACGGTAGCGGCCGGTTTCCCTTGTGCCGGGACCACCAGGTCTTCTACCCTCGTGATGAATGCTTAGCGTTCGTCGCGAGGGCGTTCTGCACAATGTCGATTGCGGCGACGGGGTCATCTGTGAAACAGATGGCGGACACGATGGCCGCGAACCTTGCTCCAGCCGCCATCACTGCTGCTATATTTCCAGGCTTCAGCCCACCTATGGCAACTATCGGAACGCCGGGCACGGCCCTCGAGATGTCGGTTATCCTGCCGGCTCCAACCGGGTCATCGGCATCCTGCTTCGTATCGGTTGGAAACACCGGTCCCACTCCGAAGTAGTCCACATCCACTCCTGCTGCGATCGCGTCGGCAACTGTGTTCACGGAGAGCCCGACTATCGCGTGCGGTCCCACAATCTCTCGGGCAACGGCAGCGTTGGCGTCTTGCTTCCCGACGTGGACACCGTCCGCGCGCACAGCCGCGGCGATGTCGGGGCGATCGTTGATGATAAACCTTGTCCCGGTTCCCTCAGTCACGTTTCTCAGTGCCCGTGCGAGCTCCAGCAGCTCAGGGTCCGGAAGCTCCTTCTCTCTGAGTTGGATGACCGGGACACCACGTTTGACGGCCGCGCGCGCGAGCTCGATGTGCGGCACGTTCGGGGCTGTGATAACGAGGTAGAGCCCGCTTCCTGTGAGTCTGCTGCAGAGGCTGCCGTCATCCCAACTCATGGCCGGCTCCCTTGATGCTGCGTGTAGGTGTGCCGAGATATCAGGGCGTGCTGCGGTCGTCCAGCTCGGCGAGGATCTGCCTCGCCACCTTTCGGCCCGAGAGAAGCATACCTCCGAAAATGGGACCCATCCTGTAACCGCCGTGGACCGCCGCCGCGGCCATGCCGGCCACATAGAGCCCGGGGAAGACCTCGCCGGTTTTCTCGACGACGGTCTTCTCGCCGTTCTCGGCCCACATGCTCTTCTCGCCTACAATGCCTCCGGTCTCCGTCGCGAGTCTGATACCCATCTTCCTGACGGTGACATGAACGATGTCCGAATCATGGCCGGTGGCATCCAGCACAACCTGCGCAGAAATCGACAGCGGGTCAACGTGAAGTCCGGCCGCGGTGACGGGGCTCCAGAGGATGACCACGCCTGAGATGCGGTCGCGTGAGAAGATGACGTCCTCGACCTTGCACGTGTTGAAGATCTTGAGCCCTGCCTTGCTTGCGCCGTACGCGAGAGCCGCGGCAGTCTGCACCGCGTCCGCCGTGTAGTATCCCTCGTCGTGGGCACGGTAGTCTATTCCGAAGTCGTCCATGATCGGTAGGGCGTCCTTCCGGACCACAATCTCGTTGAAGAGCATTCCTCCGCCCCAGATGCCGCCGCCGGTTGACAGTTTGCTTTCGAAGAGAGCGACGTTCTTTCCGGTCTCAGCCAGGTATCTGCCGGCAACGAGCCCAGCCGGTCCGGCTCCCACAATGGCCACATCCAGTTCCAGCGACTCCGAGAATTTCTCGAAGAACCGCTGTGATATAGCTCTCGTAACGGCGACATCACTGATCATGATTCTCTCCCGTGCTTTCTTACAGTTGTCGTCGACAGCCGAGCAGCAAGGAAACGCGGGACCCTTGTCCCAGACAGGGGAGCCCCGCGGCATTCGCGTTCTCCCGAGTCGTTTCCCTACGCTGGCATTGCCCAGTTCAGGTCCGAAGGGTCGTTTCTCTCAGGCCTCTTTCCGGCCTCCCCCAACGATCTCGGCGCATCTCTTCTCGCCCACACTCGAATCCGATGCTTGAGCGACTATGTGACTTCGTATAATCTACCACATGGTTCGGTGTCGGTCAATCATGTACCCGCCGTCTTTGCGACCGACACGGTGTGCTAGATCATCGGGGTTCCGCTGTTTCTACAGATGTGGACTTCTGACTCGAGCTGAAGAGGACACATGAAATTCACTGCTCACGGCGCCGCGAGAAATGTTACCGGTTCGAAGCATGTGCTGTCGGTGGGTGGAACTCGTATTCTGCTCGACTGCGGACTCTTTCAGGGAAGAAGAGCAGAGAGTGAGCGCCGCAACAGGAATCTTCCGTTCGATCCAGCCTCGATCGGTGTTCTTCTGCTCTCGCACGCTCACGTCGATCATTGCGGCAGCATCCCAACACTGGTCAAGCATGGATTCACAGGGAAGATCTTCGCCACACATGCAACAGTCGATCTCTGCGACATCATGTTGCGAGATTCCGCGTACGTGCAGAGCCACGACCTTTCGTATCTCAACAAGCGCAGGAAGAAGCGCGGGGAATCTGTGCTCCACCCCATCTACACTGTTGACGATGTCGAGAAAGCGCTTGAGCATTTCTGCGGTGTTGACTACGACGTTCCGACAAGAGTCGCTCGGGGTGTTACGGTCACGTGGCGCGAGGCCGGACACATACTCGGGTCGGCGCTTCTCGAGATCGATGCGCGTGAGAGAGGTTGTTCTCGGAAGGTGGTGTTCACAGGAGATCTTGGCCGGAAGGATGTGCCGATTCTGAAGGATCCATATCGGGTCTCTTCAGCCGACGTTCTGATCACGGAGAGCACGTACGGCTCACGCACACACAGTTCGATGGATCACGTGAACGACGAGTTGGCACGGTTCATCTCTGACGCTGTTCGGCGGCGTGGGAAGATCATAGTGCCATCGTTCGCCGTGGGGCGGACGCAGAGGATACTCTACTGTGTTCATGAACTCATGCGAGCCGGAAGGATTCCTGAGTTCCCGATCTACGTGGACAGCCCGATGGCGGTTCGCGCGACGGCGGTCTTCCGCAAGCACGCTGAGTGCTTCGATGCTGAGATGAAGGCGCTGATAGGCAGGGGGGACGCCCCACTCGGTTTCTCGCGCGTTCAGTACGTCATGGAAGCCAGCGATTCCAAGAAACTCAACAGACGCCCAGGTCCCATGATGATCGTCTCGGCCTCCGGAATGTGCGAGGCGGGCCGGATACTCCACCACCTCAAGAACAATATCACTCGCCGCAAGAATGCGGTCCTGATCATCGGCTACCAGGCGGAGCATACACTTGGCAGACGCATCGCGGAAGGGACTCGGGTCGTGAGGATCTTCGGGCAGGAGTACCCATTGAAGGCTCGGGTCAAGGTCTTCGATGAGTTCAGTGCACACGCGGATCGTGATGAGCTGCTCGCATTTGCAGAGGGGATGACGCGACCTCCCAGACGCATCATCGTTGTTCATGGAAGTGAGGATCAAGCTGTTGCGTTCGGACACAACCTCACGGCGAGTGGGTTCGCAAACGTCTCGGTCCCGATTGACGGTGAGACGATTCAACTGTGATGTCCGGCTCGTTGACTTCAACTTCGGTCGGTGTGATTCGATTGTCGCTTCTGCATTTGCGCTTTCACAACTCGGTTCGCTTTGAATCCTGCGCGACGCGGATGAGAGCGATCGAGATGCACTTCGACACGATCATCGCAGTCGACATCATCCGTCGCACAACTTCTGACCGCGCTGGTCGCGGACGCCGCACGCACTTTTCGCTTGACACTTCCGAAACACCATCCTATATGTGACCGATGAGTGATGTTTCCGTTCTCTTGAGTTCTTTGTCACTTGTTGACTGTTGGTGTTGACGGTTCCGTGGACGCGCTCTTGTAATCTGGTTGGGCGCACTTCAGGTTCCATCGCACGGGTGACCGTCAACGAGTTGTGGACGCCGGTGCGTTCCGGACCAAGGGCGCGCGTGGCGGACGCGAGAGGAAGCCAGGTCGGCCAGATTGTCCCTCCGCGAATGGGCGCGGACTGGGATCAAGGAGGTGAAGGACCTATGGCGGTGAAGAAGGTTGCGAAGAAGAAGCCGGCGAAGAAGAAGAAGGTCGTGAAGAAGAAGGTTGCGAAGAAGAAGCCGGCGAAGAAGAAGGTTGTGAAGAGGAAGGTCGTCAAGAAGAAGGTCGCGAAGAAGAAGGTTGCGAAGAAGAAGCCGGCCAAGAAGAAGGTTGCCAAGAAGAAGGTAGTGAAGAAGAGGAAGCCGGCGAAGAAGAAGGTTGCGAAGAAGAAGCCGGCCAAGAGGAAGGTCGTCCGCAAGAAGAGGTAGCGAGAACCTTCCAGACGGAGATAGAGAAAGAGAGCGGAGCGCCACATGCGCTCCGCTCTCTCTTTGTTGGTAGCGCCAACGGGGATCGAACCCGTGTTACCGGCTTGAGAGGCCGGCGTCCTAACCACTAGACGATGGCGCCACGATCTATGGTTGGGGAGGGAGGGGTCGAACCTCCGCCGGCGGATCCAGAGTCCGCTGTCCTGCCACTAGACGACTCCCCAGAAGCTATTCGGTTGTCAGTGTCGCTGCCAGTTCGCTTGCGGACTTGAGCCTGGCGAGCACCTTCTCGCGACCGAGGAGGGAAAGCGTCTCGAAGAACCCCGGGCTTACCTTCCTACCGGTCACTGCAACGCGCGCCGGCAGAATCACCTT
>JAUWBY010000185.1 GCA_030609605.1 Candidatus Eiseniibacteriota bacterium | reverse complement strand
GTCGAGACCGAGGTTGTCACAGAGGTAGTTGGCGTATGCGACGTCGTGGATGTTCGTCATCCCGCAGCTTCCGCCGCAGAGAGCGATCGTTTCGTACTCGGGTCCTTCGACATATATGTCCGGTTTGCCCGGTATGCGCGCGCGGGAGTACTTGCCGCAGTTTATCCAACAGCCGAAGCACGCCTTGTGTGTTACGAGAATCTCCTCCGCGAGTTTCTCGCCGCTGATTCCCTCCCAACCTTCATGGTACGTGGTCTGGAAGTTCCTCGATGGGAAGCATCCGTGGTCGTTCGACCAGCCGACGAAGAGCGCCGTACCGTACTTCTGCCATGGTTCCATCAATGGATGTGTCTTCGTGCGCTGTATGATGTCGTAGGTGGACTTCGTCAATGCCGGGAGGTCGTGCACGGGAATGGACTTCGTTCCGTGGATTGCGATCGCCTTCAGCTTCTTCGAGCCCATCACCGCGCCGACACCGCAGCGTCCCGCCTGGCGACCGAAGTCGTGCGTGATACATGAGAAAACAACACCGTTCTCCCCGGCAGGTCCAATCGTGGCAATCTGGAAATCCTCGCCGAGGTCGTCCTTCATCCGCTTCTCAAGATCGAGCGATCCCATCCCCCAGTAGTCGCTAGCGGATCTGAGTTCGATCGTGTCGTCGTCGATGTAGAGGTAGACGGGCTCCGGCGAGATGCGCTCGAAGACGACCATGTCGTATCCGGCGTACTTCATTTCGGCGCCGAGATGCCCACCCATGTTGGAGTCGGCGTGCCCGTTTGTCGCCGGCGAGATGCAACCGAAGCCGATCTTCGAGCCTGCAGGCGCGAAGGTCCCGGTGAGAACGCCTGGCGCCATGATGAGGATGTTCTCGGGGCCGAGCGGGTCGGCGTCTCGCGGGACCTCATCGTAGACCGTCTTCGCTACAAACCCACGTGCTCCCATCCACTCGCGTGCGAATTTCTCCGGCGTCGGCGTCCGCTTGATCTCACCCGTCTCCAGGTTGATGCGAACGATCGTTCCTCCGAATCCGTCCATTGTTGATTTCCTCCCGGGGTTCTCGTTCAGTGTCCGCTGCTACTCGACCGCCGTGAGCGCTCCTGTGTTACAGACCTCCGTGCACTTCATACATAGGTCGCACATGATAGGCGTGGGAGCGTCGGCGTGCACGAACATGACGTCGAACGGGCAGACCTCCACACATATGCCGCAGTCCGTACACGTCTCAGGGTCGATGATGTAGGCGTCACCGACGAGCGAAATGGCGTCGACGGGGCAGGCCTCCATGCATTTCCCGCATTGGACGCAGAGTTTCGGTGTGTAGACGCCCGGGTCGGGGAACTCCGCATCGATGTGAATCGCGGCCTTCTTCGGATTGATCTCATCGTAGTGCTGGATCGCACATATCTGCATGCAGAGTTTGCAGCCGGTGCAGTTCTCCTTGGCTACCTTTATCTTCATTGCATCCTCCGTGAAGCCAGTGTGTCTTCTGCCCCGGTGCCGGAGCGCGTGCGTGGTAGTTGGGCCATTGCGCCGCCGGAGCCTATTCCTCGTCAGCGACGACCGCGCAGCGGAGTTCCATCTCTCCGCCTCCTTCAATTCCCTTCAGCGCCGTGCTCATCCCGAGGACGGCAGACGCCATAACGTCCTGAACGAACGAGTTGAGTTTGATCTCTTCGCCGTCGATAAAGAGGCGCGTGGACCACATCTCTCCGCCGCCGGACGCCGTGAGCTTCTCTACGAGGTCGCAGAGCTCTGTGATCTGGTCCGGTCCGAACCTGGCGCCTCCGTAGCCGTCGGGGGCATCACCCACGACAGCTACGATTCCCTCCAGCTCATCGATCTTGAGGTCGCCTCCCGCCATCACGATCTTCTTTCCAGGCGCCCTTTTGAAGCCCTCTGCCAAGACGATCTCATCGGCGAGGGCATCGCGGAAGGAGATCCGGTCGATCGTCTCCGTCGCGCCGGTATGAAAGGCGATCGTTGAACCCGTGCCCGCGAGAACGGATGTGCTTGCCCCCGCGTTCCTTATGCGAGACGTGTCGGTATCCTCGTTGTCAAAGCCCGGTTCGGAGTGCGTGTGCTTGATGTAGCAGACGCTCCGGCCGCGTCGAACGAGTTCACGTGTCATTTTCTCAACAAGTGACGTTTTGCCCGTCTTCTTTGCTCCAACTACCTGGATCCATGTACTCGGCATCTCTCACCTCAATCTAGTAGCGAAGCGCCACCGCAGTTGCGACTCCAGCCACGCCTGAGCAGATCGCAGCGATTCGGTAGGCTGCCCACCATGCATTTGTCCATCTCTCCGATCCCGCTGCTAATCTGCGGGCTATCGCGAGCCCGGCCCAGGCCGCCGGTATGGCGAGGACTGTTGCGATGGCTCCCTGGACGAACATGTAGTTGTTCATCTTGCCGACGATTGCCCAGTACGGATTCTGAAGGATGTACTTGGCGAACGGAGCGAATGCGATGAACGATGCGAAGGTAGCGAAGGCGGACATCGCGAGGATGCCACCCAGTGAGACTGAGTCTGCCCGATGGGCCTGTCGTGCTTCATACAGACTGAATGTGATGTCGAAGATGGCGCCGACCATAAGAACCGCGGCTATCTTGCAGCCCCAGACCGGATGCTGCAGGAACTTGAATGCCCCAGCGATCGCGGCGAGAGAGAGCGAACTTCCAGGTGTCGCCCAGAGGCGCCGCGCGAGGACGAGAAAGAGGATGCCAATGGCCGTCAGTATCGGCGCGCGCGGGATCGATCGCGCGAGAGCCATCTCTCCAATGCCGAGTTCTGAGAGTCCCCATAGTGAGCCCAGAAGCACCAGGCTGATGATAATGAGGCGCTTCGAATCCATATATGGATCTCCTTCCGAAGCATGAGAGGGAGCTTCGATCCCCCCTGGGTGTGATGGCCGCGAGTATGCGTGTGATTCCAGCCCGGCTCTGCACTTGCCGGGCTGTTGCAACCATTCTAGCAGAGCTGCGAGGGGGGTGCAAAGGGAGGTCTTCCGCCCGAACTCTGTTTGTTGACCGCCGCTCGCGGATTCGATACAATCTATTGTAGAATCACTTGCCCCATCAAGGGCCTCTCGGCTCCGCCTCGAAGCAGCCTTCTTGAGGCGGTTCGTTTCATCGGCGCGTTCGGTTTCGTCTGACGCGCTGAGGCGCCCGAATACCATTACCACATGATTCCAGAGCGCATTCCGCGCCAGGAGGGACACCGTGGTAGATCTGGCAAAGAGACTCGCTCGACGAGCCAGAGGCAAAGAGCCCTCGCCGATCAGGGAACTCCTTGGCTATCTCAAGGTAGAGGGGATGATCTCGCTGGGCGGAGGCTATCCAAATCCCGACACATTCGTTTTCGATAGCATCGATATCCGCTTCAAAGGTGGAAGCACCGCGACGCTCGAGGGGAAAGAGCTCTCGGTCGCCTCGCAGTACGGACCCTCCGACGCCCATCCTGCACTGAAACAGGAACTCACGACTTGGCACAAGTCGAAGGATGGGGTTGCTCTCGGCGGTGATCAACTGGTCGTCCTGAACGGTTGCCAGGAAGGCCTCTTCATCATGGCCTATCTCTTCACCGACGAGGACGACAGCATCATTCTCTCCGAGCCCGCATATCCCGGCGCGCTCTCGGCGTTCAAGTCGTTCACGAGGAACTTCGTTGCCGTTCCTCTGGATGAACACGGCATGGTCACGTCCGAACTTGAGATCATACTCGATCGTCTCGCGGACCGCGGTGAGAAACTTCCCAAGTTTATCTACACGGTTCCGAGCGGGCATAACCCCGGCGGAGTTGCGCTCGCCCAGGATCGTAAGGAGCAGATGCTTAAGGTAGCATCGAAGCACGATCTCCTGATCCTTGAGGACGATCCCTACCAGCTGGTTAGTCTGGACGGCGGTGACTTGGCTCCGACCATCCAGTCGATGGACACGGAAGGAAGAGTCGTGAGGCTCGACAGCTTCTCGAAGGTCTTCGCGCCCGGCCTGAGAATAGGATACGCGTCCGGCCCGGCCGATCTGATGCACCAGTTCCTTCTCTTCAAGCAGTCGTCGAATTTGCACACAAGCATGTTCATACAGGCCACCCTCCAGAAGTACATGTCGACAAGTGGGCACGAAGGGTTCCGCAAGCACATCAGGACTAACTGTGAATTCTACCGGAAGAACAGGGATGCGATGATCGAAGCGGCCCGGAAGTATCTGCCGCCTGAGGTCAGCTACAATATTCCCTCCGAGGGGATGTTCGTATGGTTCGTTCTTCCTGACAAGTGTGACGCGAAGCGGATGATCAATGAGCAGTGTGAGAAGCTCAAGGTGCTGCTCGTACCGGGTAGCGCGTTCTCAACGCGGGGAGGCCTCACGAACTGCATGAGGGCGAGTTTCAGCATGGTCGCTCCCGAGGCCATTACGGAGGGAATGAGAAGATTCGGTGAGATGGTGAAGGCAGAGATGACGAGATCCTAGACAACAGAACCGTGCGGTCTCGGGCGGCGACGCCGATCTGGCGCCGCGACTTCAGGAGGAATCAATGGGGAAGAGGACAATAGTCACAATGCCGGGAGATGGAATCGGAGCGTCGGTACTGCCGGAGGCGTTGAGAGTGCTTGATGCCATCGGTTTCGAGGCCGACTACGTACATGCAGATATCGGCTGGGAGTTCTGGATCAAGGAAGGGAACGCCCTTCCCGATCGCACCCTCAAACTCCTTGCGGAGCATAAGCTCGGTCTCTTTGGCGCCATCACTTCGAAGCCGAAGGACAAGGCGGCCTCTGAGCTGGCGCCCGAGCTTCAGGACAAGGGCTACGTCTACTACAGCCCGATCGTTGGCATGCGGCAGCACTTCGATCTTCACACCTGTCTCAGACCGTGCAAGTCATTCGCCGGCAACCCGCTTAACTTCATCAGGCGGAAGGGTGACGGCTTTGACGAGCCGATGGTC
>JAUWBY010000273.1 GCA_030609605.1 Candidatus Eiseniibacteriota bacterium | reverse complement strand
TTCGTAACACCGCTGAAGTTCTTCGTGAACACGATCGAGTCTCCAGCCGCGCTGAGCGTCGTCACTGTCTCAGGTGCCAACATGTCGCGGACCGTATACGGGTACGACAAACTGACGTCTTCGTACACCACGAACTGCGCTCTGAGATCACCCAGACCCACAGTGTCGGTAGCCTTGAACTTCGCAGTCACCCAGCCTTCGACTGTGCCGCGTGTCCCCTCAGCCGTGATCGAGCCGCTGCACTCGATCTCGATCGGACTCGGGACCGCAAGCCTGCTGTTGACTATGGGACGGTATACATCGATGACTGTTGAGCTGGCCCCAATGACGTCCTGGACAGCGTCGAATTCGACGTGCGGGATTCCGCCGACGCCGTAGTAGCTGGCACGGGCGTAGGTCTCACCCGTCGCGTAGCCGTCGCTGACGTGGTAGTAGAGCACCACCAGCTCACCGGTGCCCTTCTCCATCTGAAGATTAACGAGCGCCTCACGGGCGTTCGGACAGTACCCACAACCCACCGCCCCGAACATCTCCGCCAACACCGTCCTGTCCGACGCGAGCGCGGAGAACGCTGAGATCATGAGAACAACTGCCACCAGAACAACTATCACCGATCGCCTTGCCATACTTGTACTCCTTCCGCGGCGATACCGCTGCAATTGCTAGGATCCTCCCGCCGATCGTTGTGGCGACAGTGTGCCTGCCCCATTCTTGTTGTCGACTCCTCTTCCTGCTGAACCGCCGCATGCAGCATCTCGCCTGCGGTGGCCTCTCTTCTCTATCGTGCTTCCGGTCGCGCAGACTGGTTGCTATCGTGCCTCCAGTCGCGCGGACTGGACTATCTCCATGGTGTCATCGTTCTGGACGAATGCTATCGCATCCAGGTTCGCCGGATTCCAGCTTGGGTCAATCGTGACACCATAGATCATCTCAGTGGAATCCCCGACTGCGGTCAGTGTGAACATCTCGTCGTCGAGGAGAGCGCGCGCCACGTATGGAAAGAGCTCGTGCGCGAAGCTGATGTCGTCCTCCACGACAACCGTCCTCAAAATGTACGTACCGGCCGGGAGGGGATCCATCACTCTCACCTTTGCCGTGAGACTTGCCCGCGCTCCTCCCAGATCTCCCACGAGCCGCAATAAGAGCGGTGAACCGATCGCTTGTCTGAGCTCGATCTCAAACTCGTAGTCCGCCTGAGCCACAGGAACCGAACTCGAACCCACGACAATCCTCCCTCCGTCGAACACCGCAGTCGGATAGGTGCCCTCCTCACCGGGGAAGTCATCGTTGTCCGTGTACCAGTCGATCCTGTCGATCGTCTCATCCGTCCCCACCGGTGGGAGATCGTGATAGGCGACGACGCAGAGTCTGTCGGCCCCATACTCGTCCATCAGGTTGTTGAGCGCCTCTTCCCCGAATGGACAGTTGACGCAGCTGAATGTCGTGATGAACTCCACAAGCACGTTTCTGTCAACCAGGCCACCGGCAGTCCCGACCGCGAATGAGCAAGTGTCGGGCGGGCTCTCGTCGCCCTCGTCATCGACGGCAACAATGATGAAAACGTGGTCGCCCTCGACAACGTCCTCGACCGTGAGCGCGCCATCCGACGTAGCTCCGGTCGCCGTGTCGTCGTAGCTCCACTCGAACTCAGCGATGGTCCCGTCGTGGTCGCCGCCGGCCCATTCAAACGTCACGTCGTCGCCGGCCACGACTTCTCCGCCGGCGGGGCAGCTGGTAATCGTCACCCAGGGCAGCAGGTTGATCTCGATCGGATCAGCGAACCAATCACATCCTCCCTGGGCCGCCATCCACACCGCGATGAGGGCAATCATCGAGACGAATCGGCGCGTCCGACGCTTGAGTCCTGTGTCCGTGTTCAGCACTCGCCCCCCCTAGAAGAACACGCTGAGTTTAAGGCGCGCACCCTCGAACTCAGGTTCCTGGTGGCAAACACCGCCACTGCACTTGAGACCCCCGCGCTCGCTCCCCACGCTGATAGAAACCTCGAGATCGTCAGTCAAAAGCTTCTTCACTTCTGTCATCATCCAGATACTTCGTTCCTCGGTCTCGTCGTTGCTGATCTCCACCACGGTTGCGAATGTCAGATCGTAGCGTGGATAGACGGTTACCGAGAAGATGTAGTCCTCATGGATGTCACCCGTCAGCTCCTCCGTCTGCTGCGCCTGAAGCTGGAGTTCGAAATCCCCTCCGGATTCCAGAGACAGGATGATCTCGCCGCCCACCGTCAGGTGCTCAACAAACTTGCCCAATTCGTATTCCCTCGACCAGGCCCCGGCCAGTGAAACACTGCCTCCGCTCTCAAACCAGTGATCGGCCTGTCCGAAAATCTCCCAATGAAGGAGCTCGGCCTCGTGATTCCGTGCTTCCGACGCGCCGGCCATCGCCGTCGAACCATCCCCAAGCGGCATGCTGCCCTCGACAAGGAACCCTCGCTCGTCATTGAGATCAGGTTCGTAGGTCGTGCGGTTCATCAGGGCCCAGAGATGATCACGCACACCCGTCGGAGGACCAACGAGGTAGTGTTCGAAGTCATCGAAATCCTTGAACTCACCGAAGAGCGTCATCCAGGGAAGCTCGAAGGTGCCAGCCAGATAGGTGGCATGACCCTGCGATGATTCCTCACTCGTCTCCGAGTATTCCACGTGCCTCCCGGTGTACTCGGCAACGAACGTTACCGGCCCACCCCACGTCTCCAGCTCCGCACTCAACAGCATGTCTTCCGACCTCCCGAGAGTGCCCGGAACGAGTGGGTCGGAGTCCTCTTTGGTGGCGACTCGTTCTACTGCGCTACCGGCCAGCTTCAGCCAACCCGCGTATGATTGCTCCGCCCGGATCGCGCGAATCTCGTGATGTCTGTAGCGCGTCCCGAAGAGAACCTCATTGGTTGTCCCGGCGAGTCCTGTGAAACGCACGCCGCCGACAGCGTACTCGACAAGAAGGCCGTCGAGAGCGGTATCCTGCTCCAGATCTGTGTCCTCAAAACTGCGAAGCGACAGACCGCGACCGAATGTTGAGAAGAAATGCCCAGCTCTCACGTGCAGATCACCCTGCTCGAGATCGGCGAAGCGGTGCCTGATCTCCGAGAGTGCCAGATCGACGCCGGAGGGGTTGTAGGTCGGGTCCGAAAGCTGGTAGGCCCGATAGACCACGCCGACCGTCAGCGGACCGATGCCCGCATCGAGTTCCAGCCTTGTGTCGAAAGCCGAGGCGCCGAGGCTCGTGTTGTGCAGATACTCGCTGAGAACAACGCCACCGGTCCACACGCTATCTTCCGCACCCGCCGGCGCTATCACAGCGAGAAGCAGCCCGACTACAGCAATGGCAGTCCAGGAACGTGCGCTCCTACTCACCGGCCTCCC
>JAUWBY010000233.1 GCA_030609605.1 Candidatus Eiseniibacteriota bacterium | reverse complement strand
CCGACCTCGGCGGCACACCAGCATAGAAAAGCAACAGCTCCTCCCACGTCGGGAGGAGCTGTTGTGTTCTCACACAGCATGAACTACCTGTATAGCCCCTTGATCCTCCCCCATGACATCGTCTCTACCGCGTTCGGCAGCGTGCATTCACAGCCGACACCGAAGGCCCCGATGTCACCTCCGTCATGCGCCGCCAGCACACACGGCGAGCAGTCCTCTATCGTGTGGTCGGATCCACAGAACAGTGGGTCCTCGTACCAGAGGTTGGCGAAAAGCGAATCTGCCTCCACTCCGATGTGCGTCCACGGCTCGTATGCGAAGTCGTTGTGGGTTACCGCAAGATTGCTGCTGCTCATTGGCCCGACGATGGTTGTATACCAGTCGAAGATGTTGCTCCGAATCGCGCTGTAGGGTGAAGCGTCCTCAGCGTCGTAGTAGAACCAGCCGAGGAATGTGTTGTGGATCAGCCGACAGCCGGCGACGTCGCCAAACATATCGAAGTTGTCCGTGACGAGACACCCGGTCATCCGTAGCGGAAACCCGGGGTACTCGTTCCAGCTGCGACTGACATCCTCGATGACACAATCGTTCAGCGTCACGTCGTTGTCGTATCGCATGACGACGGCGCCGAGATCGCCACCATCGATCACAACTGTTGAGAAGGTGGCCAGCCCGCCGAATATCCATACCTCGCCCGCCGTATCACCGGTGCTCTCGAAAGTGCAGAGCCCGGCGATCTCGAGATACTCGTACGATGATCCGAAGCTCGTAACCGGCAGCTCCCTCATCGTCACGGCGTCCTCGTACCAGCCGGACAGGACGGCCTTGGTGCTGACCGTGCAGCCCTGGATCGTGCTCGCCCGATCTCCACTCACGATTATCCAGTCGAACGTCGAGTCGTACGCCTCGATCCCGGTGTGAACGACCGGAGGGGCTACAGACGGATACGCCTCCCCGATGGCGCCTCCACCGATGACGGCACCGTCAAAGACAATTGTACTCCCGCTCCAGATGACGGTGTGCACCTGCCTCAGATCGAACGAATGCGCGACCGTGATGTCGGTTATCCGCGACTCCTGCGGCAGGGGCGTGTTCAGAAACTCCATGGTAGGCTCAAGCTCGTCCCAGAAGATCTGGGTCACCGACGGGCCCTGACCTTCAAATACCAGGCACTTGCCGTCAACGATGACCGCCTCCCAGTACATGCCCGGCATGATGAGAACGGTGTCGCCGTTCGCGGCAGCGTCGACACCCTCCTGTACTGTGAGGTGCTCACCGCCGCCTGTGCCGTCAACGACGTGCGTGACAGCAAACCCGGTCGACCAGCACAGAATGATGAAAATCGCGGAGAGAACAACCGTAGCAGTTCTTCGCATGGTCACCTCCCTCTTGGAGTCAGGCGGCGATAGCAGTATCGGTGGGAACCGCCGCATCAGCGACCGCTACTACGATTCTACTCCACTTTGCCTGCGCTGACAATCACCGTGAGGTACGGCAGCGTCAGGACGCCCGGCCTACCGGCGCTGTCCCCTCAGATACTCGAACGCCTTGCCCTCACACTCGATGACATCACCATCCACCAGAATTCTCACGTCCTCGACGAGCTCACCGCCCACACAAACGGACCCCTTCAGGACCCTGAGGAGAGGCGGTGAACCGTCGGTTGTTCCGTCGAACTCCATGAGGGTCTCGCGGAGTTCAGCTGCATAGTCAGTACCGACGCCGACCTCGACCGTGGGCAGCCCGGGATTCTCGATAGGGATGTTGCTGAGAGCCGCGGTGACCCCCTCCGGAAGCACCCGACGGAGGTACCCCTTCACCCGAATTTCCTTCTGAAGGAGTGGCTTCGTGAAGACGTTCGTCCAGGACTGCCGTCTGTGCACGCCGATCGCCACAAACCCCATCATGACGCCCAGTATTCCAATGATCCCGTGGTACACGTGAGCACCGAGGTCGCCGAACGACTGGGAGAGCGCAGTCTCCACGCGGCTCATCCGCCCTGCCTCAGCGGCCGATGTCTCCTCGACGACGACGTGGAGGAAGCCATTCCGTACATCCGCTTCCGCCTCCCCCACCATCAGCCCTTCTTCTCCACCAACCTCCGCCACCATCAGGACCTCTTCTCCGCTGACCTCCGCCACGGCAGAGGGCAGGGCGATGACATCGTCCATCAAACTCGCGAACACGTGCATCAGATCATCGCTGGCAGCGGCGTGACGGTACAGGCCGCTGCTCGACTCCGACACCTGGGCCAGAAGGCTGCCGTCCACCTTCTCCGCCTTCCCGAGACCCACCGAGTAGATGGGAATCCCGGCATCAGCAAACAATCTCCCAAGCTGACGGAGCCGCGCTCTGCTCTCGTGGTAGACTTCATTATACTGCGCATAATCATCGTAGACAGGCACGAGCTTGCCATCAGTCAGCAGGATCACGTAGGCGCTCCCACTCGCCGCTGTGCTCCCGGCCGAGAGGGCCCGCGAGAACACTTGCGCCCGCTCCTGCCATGCAAGCTCGAGCCCGCGTGTGATGTCGGTGCGATTGGCCGCAAACGGCAGGTGCAGCGCCCTGGTGATCGCCTCCGCCGTAGCCGGCGAGTCGATCGTCACCGGGTAGTCTGCCAGAGCGGGGAACGGCTCCTCACCGTATCCGTAAACCGTGACGCGATCGCCCTCGTTCAGCGATGCCACGAAACTCTCAAGGGCAACGAGTGTTGCTGTCCCTCTGCCTGCGTATCGCATTGTTCCCGTACAGTCGACCAGGAGCACGTAGTCTGCTCCACCGTGCGCTGCAGCCAGTGCCGAACCGGCCACCGCAGCTACGAACACACACGTCGCCACAAGCGCCGCGCTCAGGCGAAACGCCATCCCCGATCTCATTGTGTCCCTCCTCGTGGATCGTGTTCCAGCGAGCGAAGTCCCGGCGGCCGCGTCCACCTGGACGCGCGCCGCGAATCCACTTCTTGCCACCCCCCACCATATAGCTGTTTGTCCGCTAATCTAGTGCCTCATTCCAAGCATATAAGCATGAAGCATGCCTGAGGGCAGGCTCAGCCACCATCCACCCCACCAAGCCTCATCTCCGGCCTTGCAGATCCGCCCCCGCACGGCTACCATCAGCCCGATGGTGATGAATACCTGTCTGGAAGCGCCAGCCGGTACCGCAAGAGGAACGCAGTGATGCCTACTGAGCCACGCACCAGTAATCGCGACCGTTCGCCCGTGCCCACGGCCGCCGACCTCCTTCGCCCGGCGTTCAGACATTTCTTCTGGCTGAGCTACGATCACATCGGCCTACTGATCCTCGCCAACCTCCTGTGGATTCTGCTCTCGCTCCCCATTGTCACGGCGCCAGCGGCCACTGCCGGGCTCTTCCATCTCACCGCCAGGATCACGCGCCGCGAGGATGCCTCGCTTCGCGACCTCATCACCGGTTTTCGTCTCTTCTTCAGACCTGCCCTCGTGATCGGCCTCGTGGATACAGCCATTGCCATCATTCTCTGGATCAATATCGACTTCTACAGCCATCTTGGGGGGCGCGCGTCCATTCCGGGTATGCTGTTTGCAGGACTCATCATCTGGGCCACGACCTTCTGGATTCTCATCCATGCTCACCTCTTCCCGCTCCTGATCGACGGAGAGAGAAGCGTCCGTTCCCTCTTCAGGAAATCAGCCATCTTGACGCTCCACAACCCCGCCTTCACCATCGGCATCACCATCCAGAACATCTCGGTCACCGTGATCTGTGCCATGACCGGGATCGGCCTGTTGGCCATTGCCGGCGGCCTGACCGCCGTCCTCCTCACCACCGGCCACCGCTCCCTTCTCTCAAGGTACAACCCTGACTGCCCCCAAACACCTCCGGAGCAGCGCGGCTGGCGCGACTTCTGGCGTCCCTGGGAAGCAGGCAGGACAGGAAACTCTCGCCACGCATAGAAACCAAGGTCAACCGCCGTATCTCCAGAGTGCCACTCGCCACAGGACAGCTCCACATCAGCAACCTCCGTGGCCCCTCCT
>JAUWBY010000133.1 GCA_030609605.1 Candidatus Eiseniibacteriota bacterium | reverse complement strand
ATAGTCCTGAGGGTCTCGTCAGTGCCGATGGCGGCAGGTCGGTGCTTGCGCCTCCGCCTTCCGCCGTACGGCCCCGGTGGAACAGGGTTGCTTCTGTCAAAACAGTGCGTGCAATAGTCGTAGCTCTCCCAGAACGCCTGGTCGAGCTCATCGGGTTCGAACGCGACGGCCGTGCCTCGTTCGACCAGTTTCCCAAGGAGACAATTCTCAGACTCGTCGTGCCAAGTATCGTGGACGATCATGAGATCTGAATCGCCTATGAAACGGGTCTTCCCGAATTCCTTCACAGTGAATGCCATTGTGACCCCCGTTCTCTGCCAACCTCCAAGACATGCGCTTATGCACTCTGTATGGCAAGGTGCGTTCCCGGAAGCGCGAGCACGGTGCAGGAATCCGTAACTGCATATGAAACAACCAGTTGAGAGAACACAATTCCGACGACTGGAGCCAATCCAGTCGGCGGAGAGGGCATATCCGTAACCCCGGCATTCACAAGCATCTGCAACGTAGGCGTAACTGTTGACTACGCATCAAATTAGACGTGTACCATCAACGTGACATCTCGAACTCAGATGTTCCATTCGCGAGCACGAACTCTGACATGGTGTGGCCGAGGGCAAAAGATCTCCCCACCGGTGTCCCTATTCCCCTTCGACGGCCCTGATAACCTCCTTCACGACATCTGCGAACGCTGCCGCACCGGGCGAGCTGCCCGAAAGGTAGGCCCGAAGCTCCCCCGAGTCTCCGGCCGACACCATTCCCGGATCGATCGGGATGTTTCCCAGAAACGGAACACCCATGTCGGTCGCCATGTCCTTCCCCCCACCGCGTCCAAAAAGATCGGTGCGCGTACCGCATTCCGGACAGATGAATCCACTCATGTTCTCGATGACACCGAGGACGGGGACGTTCACCTGTCTGACGAAGCTGATCGACTTTCTCACGTCGCTTATCGCCACAGCTTGGGAAGTCGTCACTATCACAGCGCCGTCGGCATCATCGATGAGCTGCGCAACACTCAACGGCTCGTCCCCGGTACCCGGCGGAGAATCTACGATGAGATAGTCCAGCTCTCCCCACTCAACGTCCTTCAGGAACTGCTTGATGACCCCGTGCTTGAGAGGTCCGCGCCATATGATGGCATCGTCCTGGGTCCTCAGCATGAAGCCGACGGACATCACGCTCACACCCTGATCCGTCATGACGGGGCGGATACTATCGCCAACTCCGGTGACATTCGTGCCCTCCAGTCCGAAGAGGCGTGGGATGCTCGGTCCGTGGAGATCGATATCAAGCACTCCGACCTTCCTGCCGAGTTCGGCCAGCGAGATCGCGAGAGCGGCAGCGACC
The DNA here is from genome assembly GCA_030609605.1 of Candidatus Eiseniibacteriota bacterium. Taxonomy (GTDB): domain Bacteria; phylum Joyebacterota; class Joyebacteria; order Joyebacterales; family Joyebacteraceae; genus Joyebacterum. Next base: position 5,095 of record JAUWBY010000133.1, on the reverse strand, counting down.
GAACTCTTGCCAACACCGCCCTTGCCGGAAAGCACGAAGAGTTTGTGCTTGATCCGACACATCCTTCGGGCCAGTTCCTGTCTTTCCTGGAAATCTTTGTCGGTCTCGCTCTGTGTCTTCGCCTTGGCGGAACAGGTCTCCGAACTGCACGACTCGCAGGACAGCTTGTCATCCGACATCACTACCTCCACTAGGTGGTTCTTGAGCCTGCTCTAACGACTCCGGACCGTCATCACAGAGTATGCCGGGACAACGGCCTCAAGCGCCGAGCATTCCAAATACACGTGTCCACAGGTCGATGATACACGAAGCCGCGCCTCCATCCGAGTACTCGACGACGCTCTGGCCCGCAACCTGTGCGGCGGTTACCGCGTCATCATACGGTATGAGTCCAACGACAGGAATCTCTTTGCCATGGCACCATTCCTGGATGCTCTGAGCCGCCTCGAGATTGATGTCCCACTTGTTTATGCAAACGGCAGTAGGAATCTGCAGCCCGGCAGCCATCTCTGCCACACGCTTGAGGTCGTGCTCCCCGGACAGCGTTGGCTCGGTGACAATGAGAGCCAGGTCGGCGCCTGTTATCGAGGCGATCACTGGACAACCGATTCCCGGGGATCCATCAACCACGATAAGATCGAATCCCTTCTCTTTCGCCACGCGCCGGGCTTCGGTTCTTACTCGCGTGACCAGTTTCCCAGAGCTCTCTTCGGCGATACCGAGACGCGCGTGCACAAACGGACCGTGTTTCGTGTCTGAGATGAACCACTCCCCGCTCTTTACTTCCTCCATCGCGATGGCACGACTTGGGCAGAAATGTGCGCAGACACCGCACCCGTCGCACGCCAAGGGATCAATGGAGTAGATCCACTCGCCGTCCACGCGTGCGCGGCTCACAGCTTCGAACCGGCAGACCTCCAGGCACTTGCCGGAGCCGTCACACTTCCTCGGATCCAGGATGGCCGTCACCCCACCGGAGAAGGCGTGGGTCTCGACCACCGATGGAGAGAGAACAAGATGCAGGTCGGCCGCGTCCACGTCGCAGTCAGCGATGACCTTGCGCTCGGCAAGCGAAGCGAATGAAGCGACAACACTCGTCTTTCCAGTGCCGCCCTTTCCGCTGATGACAACGAGTTCCTTCATCTCTTCTCGGCCTCCCTCATGCGAGTGAGGACCGCATCCGCCAGCTTCTCCAGCATGTCGGCGTACCCGGGAACCGCAAGCACAGGCATCTCACCGCGCGCATACGCTTCTGCAACAGTGCGGCTGTGTGGGATTTTCAGGATTACATCGAGGCCTTCTTCCTTGCAGTAGTCCTCAACACCAGAGTCACCGACATCACTCCTGTTGATGACAATGCTCGTAGTCAGTCCCAGTTTTCTCACGGCGCCGACGGCAAGTTTGAGGTCGTTAAGACCGAAGGGGGTGGGTTCCGTCACCATCACTACCCAGTCCACACCGCGTATCGTCTCCACTACCGGACACGACGTACCCGGGGGGGCGTCGAGTATGACTATCCCACGCTCAGGAACTGCTCTCTTGACGGCGCGAACCACCGGCGTCGCCAGCGCCTCTCCGACTGCGAGCCTCCCCTGCAGAAAACCCAGGTCACCGGCGCTGCCTCGTTCAACAACACCGATGGCCCGCGGCATCTCCGTGATAGCACCTTCGGGACACACCAGCGCGCATCCCCCGCATCCGTGGCAGAGAGAGGGGAATACCATCACCTTCTTCGGTAGACAGGCCAGCGCGTTGAACCGGCAGATCTCACAGCAGTTGCCACAGTTCGTGCATAGCTCATGGTCTATCACCGGGATCGGGATCGAGACGTTCTCTGAACGCTCGATCCTCGGTCCCAGGAAGATATGTCCGTTTGGCTCCTCGACGTCACAGTCAACGTACGTGGTCGGTTGACCGTGCGCGGGAAGCAAGTGTGCGAGACAGGTGGCCACCGTCGTCTTGCCCGTACCACCTTTGCCGCTCGCGATGGCTACCTTCATCGAGGCTCCCTATTCGTTGGACCCGGCCTCGAGCTCCGACAGCCGCTTGCGCACATCATCGAGCACATTACTCAGATACTCAGCCTGCGCCTTGAGAGCAGTCGCCTCATCGGGCACCGCACCGACCGGTGGAATGGTGGGTTCCGCCGCGCCGTAGTTCCACGGCACCATTCCCCCACCGCGCACCCAGCCCGGCAGTCCTGTAGCATAGTACATGTTCCGCCAACCACGGCCGCCTCCACCGCGGCCACCGAAGCCGCCGCCGCGCCCGAATCCCATTCCAACCCGGAATCCCGCACCTCCACCGCTCACATAACCGGGCACATCGTAGCCCGCACAGTAGCCGGCTCTTCTACCCGTCATCGGTCCGAGTCCACTCGGTCCCGTTCTGTCTCCTCTAGGCATTGTACCAGCCTCCTCTTGTCATCAAGTCCAATGGCCATTTACATCGGCCGCATCAGTAGGCGACAGCTCTCCGTCTTTGATCTTGCCAACGGCTTCCTCCACCGTTCCCGTCACCGACGTGATGATCTTTACTCCAGCCGCCGCGAGCGTTCTGAAGGCGTTCGGCCCGCAGTGACCAGTCAGCACGTACTCGACGCCTGATCCGGCCACGCGCGCTGCCGCCTGCACGCCCGCACCAGACCCTGCTTCGACACCGCTTGTGTTGTCAATCGCCTCTGATTCACCCGTCTCTGTATCGACGATCACAAACCATTTCGCGCGACCGAATCTGGGATCCACGTCGCTCGTCATCTCCGGTCCACGAGATGTCACTGCTATCTTCATTCTCCTAGCCTCCTCCATGTCTTCTTCCGCCCTGACGCCCTCTGCCGCCCCCACCGCGGCCAGCCCCACGGCCCACGCCGCGGCAGCCCGGCATTACGAATTTCTTCCCCGACAGATTGCCGTCCACGAACGCTCTCAGAACATCCTCAACTTCACCCGACACCCACGGAATGACCCGCACATCCTTCCATGCGAGAAGCCCAGCCAAGCGCCCTGAGATCGCCCCGCATATCAGAACATCCAGGCCCAGATCTCCGATGAGGCGTGCGCGCCGCATCATCCCCCATTCACCGAGCCTCACGGTCTCGACCTCAGACCACTCCGTTCCAGTGAGCTCAACTACCAGAAGCTGCTCCGAAGCGTCCAGCACCGGCGAGACCTTGCTGCCCCATATGGGTATTCCTACGCGCATTCCCTTCTCCTGAAAAGCCCCGACTCACGTCATTCGTCACTGGGTGTAACCACGCTCTGAGCATCTACAAAGCACCCTCCGTGCCAGAAAGGCGCCCACCCCTTGTGAACCCCGTAACGACTTATCGCACCGTGCGTTAGCGCATTGACGAAGAGCCGGTGGCACGACGAAGAACCTCGGGGCAGTTGCTTCCATGCAACCCGTGGTCCACGGCGAGTTGCTCAACTGCAACCTTCTACAGCAGCCCAAGCCGCTTCATCCGACGCCAGAGAGTGGTTTTGTGAATGGCAAGTTCCCGGGCCGTCGCAAGGCGATTGCCGTTGTTCCTCTCAAGAGCTGAAACGAGGAATTGTCGTTCCAGATCCTCCATGGAGAGCGGACGACCTGTCTCCGCGGATATCCCTCTTGACCTCAGATAGGCGGGCAGGTGCGACGTTCCGATCTGTCCGGATCTGCAGGTGACAAAGGCATGCTCGATGATATTCTGCAGCTCCCGGATGTTGCCGGGAAAATCATGACCCATGAGGATGGACATCACACTGCTCGAAACACCCGAAACATCACGGTTGCGGAGACTGTTGAACTTCGCAATGAAGTGGTCGACAAGAAGCGGGATATCGTCCCTGCGCTCGCGCAGAGGAGGCACCACGATGGTCACGACGTTAATGCGATAGAAGAGATCCTGCCTAAACTCTCCGCGCTCAACAAGCTCGGCGAGGTTCTGGTTCGATGCGGAGACGATACGAACGTCTGCGGTAAGCGTTTCAGTTCCGCCGAGAGGTTCGTATGTCCCATCCTCAAGCACCCTCAGAAGCTTGCTCTGCAGAGCCGTGGATATGTCGCCGATCTCGTCAAGGAATATGGTTCCCCCCTCGGCGAGAGCAAAGCGCCCAAGCTTGTCGCGCTTGGCATCAGTGAAGGCTCCGGCCTTGTGGCCGAACAGCTCGGATTCAAGGAGCGTATCCGGCAACGCCCCACAATTGACCACAACCATCGGACCGTTGGCTCGCTGACTGAGGCTATGAATCGCTAACGCGAGGAGTTCCTTGCCCGTGCCGCTCTCGCCCTGAATCAGAACGGTGCTGCCGCTCTCTGCGATATCCGGGGTCATCGCGAACAGCTCCTGGATCCGATCGTTCCTTCCGATCATGTCGGAGAACGTGTAACGCCTTTCCAGCTCCCTTCTGAGTTCCTGCTCAACGCTGAGGTCTCTGAAGGTCTCCACCCCACCAATGACGTCTCCCCCATCGTCCTTGAGGAGTGCCGTGGACACGCTGATGGGCACCCGTTCGCCTTCCGCATTGATGATGTAGACCTGTCGCCCGACGACACGTTCCCCCGTCTCCATCGTCTCCCTGAGAGCACAGGCAGACTCGCAGATGCTCGCTCGGAACACGTCCCAGCACTGACGCCCGATCGCGTCTCGCCGCGTCGTCCCCGTGATCTCCTCCGCAGCCCGATTAAAGGATTGGATTCGCCAGTCGGAGTCGACTGTGAAGACTCCTTCGGCGATGCTGTCGAGGATCACGTCCTCGCAGTCGGCGCCGCGCTGTTTCCTACGCGGTTTCTCGCGCTTGATTGTCATAGCACAGGCCCTCTGTGACGCTGGTTGCGTTTCTGCAACTCTTCACACAATAGCCTACTGTCCGGGGAAAGTCAAGTCCCGGATGTAGCACGGGCCGTCACGGGCCTGGATCTTGCACAACTGCCTATGGATCCTGGAGCCGAAGTCAGTTGCCTTCGGCACCGCGCTGCGTGGGTCAAGCTGTGCCCGTGCACTACATGGCGACTCCCGTTTCCTCATTGACCTGCTATCAGGATTGTGGTATAGTCAATTTGTCTTTGTCGGCCCCGGCTTAGAGCGTCTGCTCGAGTGGCGCTCGGCAGAGTGACT
>JAUWBY010000145.1 GCA_030609605.1 Candidatus Eiseniibacteriota bacterium | reverse complement strand
GATGGACGATGACTTCGGAGTCCGTGTCGCCGGCGGACAGTTGGGGCTCTCAGGCAAGGTCTTCCGCATCGGACACATGGGCGGGATTCGCGAGCGCGATCTTCCGATGGTCATCGGAGCGCTTGAACTGGCCATGGCGAAGCTCGGTTACAAGGTTGAGATCGGCGCAGGGCTTTTGGCTCTTCAGGATGTGCTGGGCGCGTAGCGAGTGGCTCAAGGTGAAGCGCGGGAGAGCGGTGTTCGCATGGGTCAGGCTTGGTGAGTGTTTCGAACGGGCCGTTAGCTCAGTCGGTAGAGCACCTGCCTTTTAAGCAGGGAGTCGCTGGTTCGAGCCCAGCACGGCCTACCAAGGAATCAGAGTCGTACGGTGCGTGCACGACTAGACGCCCCGCAGCGGCAGACATAGCGTCCCCATCGTCTAGGGGTCAGGACACCGCCCTTTCACGGCGGCAACACGGGTTCGATTCCCGTTGGGGACGCCAAACTTTCATCTCGAACCGCTGAAGCCTCTAACGCCGTGAAAACAGGCGAGGTTACAGCGGTTCGAAACGTTTTGCCGTCGAACTCGATTCCATCGGGGAAAACGAGCCGCTGAAGACGCTGCTTGCCGTCGAGGTCGAAGGCCCTCCAGCTGTCTCCCGGTCTGGCAAGTAGGGTCCTGGCGAAGCTGACCACGGCTGCGATATCCAGCCCCTCTGGCGCGGGTTTCATCAGCTCTGCCTCAATCTTCCGCATCCGCTCTCTAAGCCTGTTGAGGTGCTCGTTATATGTCTGGTCATCTATCTTCTCGTGGAAGATGAAGGCTTCTTCGAGCTTCAGCTTGTCTTGACGCAGCTTCTCAAGGCGGTTCTTCAGGATGTGCCGGTGCTTCGCGTGTTCCCGCTGCGCATCGCGCCACGCATCGGTGAGCACTGCCTCAAAGAGGCCCAAGAACTGGGGTTTGAGAGCAAACCGGTCAAGGCGCTCAGTGAAGAGGTCCTCGATGAGCCCCCTCCGAATTCGACACATATCGCCACAATCTGAGCGAGGGCAATGATAGTACGGGTACCTACGTCCTCTGCTCCGTGACCAGCTGCCCGTCAGGTTCCTCTTGCATGTGAAACACCTGATCGTCCTCTTGAGCGGAAAGTCAGGGTTATGCACAAGGTACTTGGCAGTTGGGCTCGGTTTCCTGTCCAGCATTGCTTGAACACGTGCGAACAACTCGGGAGTCACAACGGGTTTGAAGTCTCCCTGAGCATCTGTGTCCAGACTAGGAACGACCATGCGCCCGCAGTAGAGGGGGTTCCTGAGCTGCTTGCCAAGGGACTGGGAGCTAATCGCGGCGCCTCTGGCACCTCTGAGCCCCATCGCCGTCAACAAACGGGCAATCTCTGAGACAGAGTGCCGACCTGTGGCGCATAGCTCGAACGCCTGTCGTATGAGCGGCGCCGTTGCGGGGTCCTCCTCCAGGCTCGGGCCATCTCGGCCAGCTCTCGGCTTCCTGTATCCTAAGGGTGGACTGTGAGTCCAGCGCCCTCGCTCAAGCGCCAGCTTCATGCGCTCCACTGTCAACATGGCTTTGTTGTCGTTGTCCAGCTGTGCATTGGCCGCCATCACGGTCTCAACGAACTTGCCTGAAGGCGTGTCATCGAATGTCTCTGTTACAGATCGGAGTCCGACGCGAAGTCCGCCGAGCATGTCTCTGCTGCTCAGATAGTCCCCTGTGTTTCTGGAGAAGCGACTCACGCTGTGGACGACGATCAGATCGACCTCATTCTCGTGCTTCAAGCAGTACCGAATCAGCTTCTTGAACTCAGGACGGTTCGTAGTCTTCGCCGACTTGCCCTCTTCCCGAAAGACGGCCACGACTTCGTGGCCATGCCTTGCACAATACTCGCGGCATACCGTTTCCTGCGAGTTCAAGCTCATGTTTTGGAGCTGTTCCTCTGACGACACGCGGATGTAGATGATGGCCTTGAGGACCTCACGCAAGATGCTCATAGCTGCTAGTGCTCCGTGCTGGATAGCCAATCTTCAAGTGCGGCAACTTCGGCTTCGCGTCTTTCGAGGCCACCGTCGTATTCCATGATGGCAGCGCGTTCAACGAGTGCATACGCAGTATCATCACCAACTGCGCGGCACACGACGTCAAAGGGCCGGTGATTCCTCGCCGCTGCGTCAGCCTGCAGTTGCGGGTTGGGGTTCGGTAGGGGGTCGTTTCGGGAGGTGACCTCGCCGCATTGCAGGACTTGGACGAAGATCTGCGCGAGTTCGTGCACGTCATCGCGAATCCGCCGGAGTTCGGATTCGTCGTCAGGTGCCGCAGCACCAAGGATCTGGCGGCATTGTTCAAGAGAGATCACGGCGTAGCCCTCGATCCACAGAGATCCGACGTGACCTCTGCGGTCGTCATGCCGAATGGCATGTAGGGCAACACCCTTGCGCTCTGGTCAGCGCGTCAACGGCACCTACACGTTGCTATCTGATACTGGAGCATATCACCACGCGACCAAGCGGTCAACCTGTGCTGGTTAGGCAGCCGACCGACCTGTACAGGCGTCATAGAACGCCACGGTGTTCTCGAACTTGCACCACACTCCTTTCGGAATCACGGGATCCGACAGAAGCCTCAGCAAGAGTTCCCTGTCTCCTCCCTGTTCATTCGACTCCTTGTGAGCAGCTCTGAAGGCCTTCGGCCAGTTGATCGCCTCCAACCGCATGCTATCAGACTCGCGGAACGGCACGTCATACGCGACGAAGGAGTGATCGATCGACCTCTCGGTGAATCGCGGATGAGCTACAGCATAGCGCGCGGCGTAGCTAGCGGCGGGAGTACACATGAGACCCATCCAATCGGCTGTCTCGAAGTACTCAGCCGCATCGTCGATTGCGGGGCCCACAAGTATGTTCTCACTCCAGTAGAACCAGCCTTGTGAAATCGCCCCACGGAAGTATAGCCCGTCAGCGAGCGCCATATTGAAGGGTCCTGCGACCATGTTCGAGAACATGGGGAACCGAAGCAGAGGTCCTGGGGTCTTCTTCTTGCCGCCGGGCTCGACGTCAGGAAATCGATATGTGATGAACACCGTGTCCTGGAAGAAGCGGAAGTCCAAGATCCCTGGCTGCGCCTTGCCGGAGACTGCCGCCATGCCTTCAGCAGTAGCCTCGTCGAAGTCCTTCTTGAGCTTCTGTAGCTTCGCCACAAACTCGGCAGGATGGTGGTGGCGCCACGCACCTTTTGTTCCTAGTGCATCCATCAGGCACACGAAGCCGAACACGTACCCGTCATTGACTTTCACTTCCCCCTCCATGAGTTCGCCCAAGGTCAACCAACTACTGGGGCCGTGGCTGCGCCGATGCTACTCCTTCACCTTCTCTCCACCGGCGGAGCCCGTTCCGTCAAGCCACCCCACCCAAGAATCCGTTTCCAACTCCATGCTCCCCAGATCGTGGGAGAGCCCCTTCCCCCGAGCCCTGCGTAGCCGCTTCCTGAACACGTGCTCCAGTGCGTCAATCGCGGATGGCTTGAGCCGCTCTATTCCCCTGTTGGCTAGGATCAGGATGTCGGTTGCGGTCCCAACGCCGGGTGCCATCTCGGCACTCTTCTTCGCCTCAAAGACGGCGTAGATCGCATCCCGCAAGTCCATGCCCGGATGGTATCCGTGTCTCGCCAGCGTTGTGTGCGCGTGCATGCTCCCGATGCCGTCGCACTGGTATCCGATGGCGTCATAGCAGTCCAATCTCGAATCGTCAGATACCGCGTACACGTGAGCTCTATGGTCGCTTATCCCGACGAGCACGAGAGACATGCCCAGCCGATACTGTGAAATCAAGCTGTTTACCCACGTAACCAAGCCCCCGTCAAGATTGCTCTGCTTCTCGTGCCACTCCAGCATGTTCTGCACTCCTGCGTGGCGAGCAAGCACGTCCTCTTCGATCCGCCGAGTTCGCGCACAGGAGTATGACCAGGACAGCTTCGCCCCGATCTCTGACGCGGGCACGTTACGGCCGGCGCTCTCCTCGCTGTCCACCGCGTCAAACACCGGGGCAATAACTTCCTCAATAACAAGTGGATTCCCCGCTACCAGCACGACAGCCCTGCTGCCAACCTGTTTCACCTTCATCATGGGCGGTTCATACGCATGGACCATTGTGCTGACCATTCTGTCAGACACCGCGATTCCCGTGCTCCCCCTCCCACAAATTGCCCCGATGATCTGAGTCATTCCTCGTCCCTCCAATCCTCTCCGCCAGAGCCTTCTCACCGCTTGGAGCGTATCATACCATTCCATACCCGCACCTCCAAGCCGGAGGCTCCTCTCGCTCCGAAGGCAAGGACTCCGGCAACGCGCAAGCGTGCGGGCCAACCAAGCGTGCCCCGATCCTGAGCCCGAAGCGAGAGTCAAGTACTGGGGCGACCCCGCGTGATGCCTGTGGTACAGGATCATCGCCCCAAGGCGCCCCTTTTCCACCCCTCCGCAACCACGCGCCCCAAACTAGAACACTGCCGTCGGCGGAGTCCAGTTGACAGATGCTCATTGCTCGGCGATAATCTCCGACGTTGGCCTGCAACTATCGCTGTCGTGTCTGAGGAATGATGTGTCGCTCCAGACCCTGGAACCGCCCCTCACCACAGTGGCCCGATGAGCAAGGACATCCCCTAGTGAGAACTCCACAGAGATTCGTCGACTGGCTGGCTGGCAACTGCCAAGTAGGCAAGAAGTTTGGCCGCGAGTACCACTATCACTCGCGCAGTGATGCTCACTCTGTTGCTCTATGTGAGTTCATCATGGATGACCTCCTCGCCTCGTGTCCCATGATGAGGGAGCAGGCTGCCTCCGGGAAGGTTGCGTACGGCGTGAATGTCAGGCACAGGTGGGAGTTGTCGGGCAAGACCAAGACCTTGGATCTGGCCGTGGGCATTCCGATAGATGGAGCAGCGGAACCTGTTGGACCTCCTATCTTCAAGACCAAGAAGATGGCCCGGGTTCTCATGTGCTGTGAGGCGAAGTCCGTGATGACAGAGCACGGCAAGGCCCTACCGCGCGTGTTCGACGAGCTCAACTCGTCGAATCAAATGCCTCATAGAGAAGACGATGAGGTCATAGCAGCTGGCATTGCTGTCGTGAACATCGCATCCAGCTTCGTCTCACCTCTGAGGCAGAAGGAGTCTGGAGATGCCATCGTGACGCCGCACAATCAGCCGCACGTGGCTGAACGCACGGTGGAGCACCTGCGTGGGTTGAGGATACGAGATGGAGTCGGTGAAGAGGGGTTCGACGCCTACTGCACAATCGTGGTGGATTGCGATAACCAGGTCGACCATCCTGTTTCTCTGTGGACTGACCTACCGGCTCCACAGATCGGCGATGCTGACCACTACGACGCCTTCATAGAGCGCATCGTACAGTCCTACTCGGAGCGATTCTCGATACTGCAGACCTAGTCGACAACTTCAACGTCGGGGGTCTCGGAGAACAGCCCCCCCAGCTCACTGGCGGCCCTCTTAACCCGTCGGACAGCACTCCTGAAGTAGTCAGGATCCAGCTCGACAGAGATGCTGTTCCGCCCGGCTCGCATGGCTGCGATGGTTGTCGAACATGTGCCGGAGAAAGGGTCTAGAACCGTATCCTCGGTAAACGAGAACATCCGCACGAGTCTCTCAGCGAGTCCGATCGAGAAGGGGGCAGGGTGGTTCCTTGTGGAGCTTCCGGGAAGGTCTGTCCAGAACGAGCGGAACCACTTACCGTGCTGTTCCTTCGTGAGCTTTGACAGTCTTCGCTGTTGCTCAGTAGGGCGGCGATAGCCCCCAGGCTTCCTGAGCATGAGGATGTACTCGACATCGTTCTTGATTATGGCATTGGGCTCGAATGGTTTGCCTAAGAAGCCGCCACCACCCGAGGCCTCGTAGTTCGCGTTGGCAATCTTGTACCAGAAAATGGGAGTCAGGTAGTCAAGGCCGATGCGCCTGCATCGCACAGAAATGTCCGCGTGTAGCGGTACCACCATGTGGCGT